>DASYVW010000578.1:0-3225 GCA_035936675.1 Gemmatimonadales bacterium | reverse complement strand
GCCTGCCGCGACCAGCGGGACCGCTCCGCCGACGTTGACCGTTTGGCCCGCCGGCGACCCGTTGATCGAGGGTAGGGTCGTGATGGTGGCAGGGATGGCGGCCACGCAGTTTCCCGGAGTCCCCGGAGTCGTCAGCGATACTGCGGCAGTCTGGTAGGTATAGGCTCCCGTTGTGCTGTTTCTCCAGGCAAAGCCGGAGAACCCGGGCGCGGCGAACATCGCCGAATCCACCGGCAAGATGCTTAGCGTCGTGAGCGCGCCGGTGGTGCTGCACATGATCCCCCAGGCGTAGGGCACCCGGATCGTGAAGTCCTGGCCCCCAGCCGCCGCGGCTTCGAGCCCGCCCGTGGCCTCAACCGTCCGCAAATCAGAGAGCAGCCGGTTGAGCCCGCCACGTGCCGTGCTACGGGCACCCCGATAGGCCTCCTGCTGATCCATGAACCGGGCCTGGCTCAGCACCATGCGCACGAGCGCCCCGCCTACGATGGCCGAAACAATCAGGGAGATGAGCAGCTCGATCAGGGTGAAGCCCCGCCGCGCCGTGGACCGGGTCATGGTATGATCCTCACTTGCCCGGCGGTGGTCAGCACGACCGCTCGAGTGCTGGTGCCTGAGGTGATCCGCACGGTGTCGGGGGCAGTTGCCACGCCCGACGGGAAGATGTCCACGGGGCTCGTCGAGAAGGTCAGGGTCAGCGTTCCCAGGTCGGCATCGGCGCCGAGCTTGCGGCTGAGCCGGACGGTACCACCGGTCCGGTCGGCGATGGTGTAGGTCTGGGTGCCGCAGGTGCAGGAGAGCCGCATCGGCTTCCGGTACCGGGCCGCTATGGTGAAGGCCTGTTCCAGGTCCTGGACCACGATGGCGATCTCGCGGTTGATCCGGGTGGCCTGCATGATCCGGCCGATTTTCGGCACCATCATGGCCGTCATGATCGCGATGAGCGTCAGGGTCAACGCCAACTCGATCATGGTAAAGCCCTGCCGGTCGGTGCCAGCGGACTGTCTAGAATCTGGGCTGATGATCATGCCAAGTGCATTGAGCATGAAGGGTGCCGTTATGGCGGCTGGACTTAACTCCTTGCGGCATCAGCGGGTTCCAACCCTCCCAAAGCAGAGGGCGCAGGCCAACTACCGCAAAGTGAATGACTTCGGTACGATAGGTTTTGCGCACGTAATCACTCACTCGCCGCGCGACCATAACGCCGGCCGGGCCTGAACTTCCGATCCGGTAGAGGCCTGGTCTGTTATTATTTGACATCATGCGCTCCCGCGAACGCATACTCGCCAACCTCGAGTCGATCTATCGGGAGTCCTACGATCGGGCCAAGCAGGCCGCGGACCAGGGTCGCATGATCGATCTCGACAGCGCCTACATGCGCGACCAGCTCATGCTCGAGATTCTGCTCGATATCCGCGATCTCTTCTCGGTGGCACCCGCGGCGTCCGGCGGTAGCGCGCTCGAGAAGCTCGAAGCCATCCGCCGGCTGACGAAGCTCCCCTGAAAGGCTCGCCCTGATGCCTCAGATCCCGCTGACCTGTCTGCCGTTGATTGCTCTGGCCGGGGTTCTCTCGTGCCGGGCTGTTCCTGCTTCATCCCGCCCGGCCGACCTGGTTGTGTACGGCCGGGTCTGGACCGGCGATTCGGTCAGGCCGTGGGCCGGAGGTGTCGCGGTGGTCGCCGATCGGATCGTGGCGGTGGGAGACAGCACGTCGATTGCGAAGCAGGTTGGGAGCAGCACCAAGGTGATCAGCAACGGTAAGGCGATGGTGGTGCCCGGCTTCATGGACGGACACCTGCACTTCACCGACGGCGGCTTTCAGCTCGCGAGCGTGGACCTACGTCCGGCCAACTCGCCCCAGGAGTTCGTCGGCCGGCTGAAGGACTTCGCCCTCGAGCGGAAGCCTGGGGAGTGGATTCTCGGTGGAGACTGGGACCATGAGCGTTGGCCGGGCGCACCGCTTCCCCGGCGCCAGTGGATCGACTCGGTAACACCCAACAACCCCGTATTCGTCAACCGGCTCGACGGCCATATGGGCCTGGCCAACAGCGCCGCGCTCCGGGCCGCGAAGATCACCCGCGCCACCAAGGACATTCGGGGCGGCGTGATCGTGCGCGACCCGCGCACCAGCGAGCCCACCGGCATCCTCAAAGACGAGGCGATGGGACCGGTACTGCGAGCGATCCCCCAGCCGAACAGCGAACAGCGGGACGCGGCCCTCCGTCGCGCGCTGGCCTACGCTGCGTCCAAGGGTGTCACCGCCTTTGCGCACGTGAGCGTCGCGCCTGCGGACTTGGGTACCTACCTGCGCGCTAAACAGGCCGGCGTGCTCACGGCCCGCGCGGCGCTCTATTTTCCGCTCGAAACCTGGCACGCCGTGGCCGATACGGTGGCGAAGCTGGGTCGCGGCGATGACTGGGTCTGGATTGGTGGCGTGAAGGGATACGTGGACGGGTCGCTCGGCTCGACTACGGCACTCTTCTATAGCCCGTACAACGACGATCCCAAGACGTCGGGCGTGATGGTCACGCCGGAGGACTCACTGCGT
This sequence comes from Gemmatimonadales bacterium, assembly GCA_035936675.1. Taxonomy (GTDB): domain Bacteria; phylum Gemmatimonadota; class Gemmatimonadetes; order Gemmatimonadales; family GWC2-71-9; genus CAVVWJ01. The sequence goes on along the minus strand of DASYVW010000578.1, from coordinate 679 downwards.
CGCTGGATCGGCGCCGCGGATTCGGCAGGGCTCCAGGTGGCCGTCCACGCCATCGGCGAGCGCGCCAACGGCCTGCTGCTCGACATCTACGACAGCGTGGCGAAGGCCCATGGGCCACGAGACCGGCGCTTCCGTATCGAGCACGCCCAGCATCTCCGGCGGCAGGACATCGCGCGCCTGGCGCATAGCGGTGACATAGCCTCGATGCAGCCCTACCATGCGATCGACGATGGGCGCTGGGCCGAGAAGCGGATCGGTCCCGAGCGGATCAAGACCACATATGCCTTCCGCTCACTCCTCGACAACGGGGCCCACCTCGCGTTCGGCTCGGACTGGACCGTGGCCCCAATCGACCCCATCCTCGGCATTTACGCCGCTGTCACCCGCCGGACATTGGACGGCAAGAACCCAAACGGCTGGGTACCAGACCAGAAGATCACCGTGGAAGAAGCGCTCCGGGCCTACACGGCCGGCAACGCCTACGGAGTCTTTGCTGAGCGGTCCAGAGGCAAGCTCGCCCCGGGCTACCTGGCAGATCTGGTGGTACTCGATCAGGACCTGACGGCCATTCCACCCGAGTCAATCGAACAGGCGGCCGTGCGGGCGACGATCGTAGGCGGCAAGGTCGTATTCACGGCCCGATAGGCGGCCCTTTAAGCCCGCCTGCCAGCCCGGTCAG
>DASYVW010000577.1:0-2462 GCA_035936675.1 Gemmatimonadales bacterium | reverse complement strand
AGTTTCTCCCGCTCGACGGGCCTCCCCGATACTCGCTCGACACCGGGATGACTCCGCTGGTCGAGTCCCCTGCCCTGGCGCGGCGGCTGGGCGTCGCTCGCGCCTGGCTCAAGAACGACAGCGTATCCCATCCGACCCTCTCGTTCAAGGACCGGGTGGTTGCCAGCGCCATCAACGCGGCTCACGCTCTCGGACTCGACACCATCGCCTGCGCCTCCACCGGAAATCTGGCCAACGCGACCGCGGCTCATGCCGCCCGAGCGGGGCTCCCGGCGTGGATCTTCATCCCTCACGATCTCGAGCCGGCCAAGGTCATCGCCACCGCGGTGTATGGCGTGCGCGTGGTCCGGGTCCGCGGTACCTACGACGACGTGAATCGCCTCTGTAGTCAGGCTGCCGACCGGTTCAAGTGGGGCATCGTCAACGTGAACCTGCGCAGCTATTACGGCGAGGGCTCCAAGACGGTCGCCTTCGAGATCGCGGAGCAGCTCGGCTGGCGCCTCCCGACTGCCGTCGTAGTGCCGATGGCGGGCGGCTCCCTGATCACCAAGCTTCGCAAGGGATTCCGCGAGTTCCTCGAGGCCGGCCTGGTGGCGGGCCAGAGCCCCCGCCTGTTCGGTACCCAGGCAGCCGGGTGTGCCCCGATCGTGCGGATGGTGACGGACAGGACCGAAGTGCTCCAGCCCGTCGTGCCCAACACCATCGCCCGCTCGCTGGCGATCGGGAGTCCGGCCGATGGGATCTTCGCCTCCCGCGCGATCAACGAGAGCGGGGGCTCCGCCGCGGCGGTCTCGGATGAGGAGCTGTCTCAGGGAATCCGGATTCTGGCGGAGACGAGCGGAATCTTCACCGAGACGGCCGGCGGCGTGACGGTGGCGGGTGCACTCGCGCTCGCCGCGAGCGGGCACCTCAGGGCCGACGACGAGGTGGTGCTCTGTATTACCGGCAACGGCCTCAAGACCACCGAGGCAGTCTCCGATACGACCAGTGATCTGCCGCTCATCCCACCCAAGCTCCGCGACCTCTCGGCGCTGGTGGAACGGTCGGCCTAACCCAGGAGAACCTGCTCCATGCCAGTGACTTTTAGTTTACCGACGGTGCTCGCCCGTCTCGCCGATGGCCAGGCCACCCTGGAGGCGAGCGGAGCAACTCTGGGAGAGGTGGTGGCGGGGGTCGCCGAGCGGTTCCCCCAGCTCGCGCCCCGATTGCAGGACGAGCGCGGCGGGCCCTATCCCTTCGTGGCGTTCTATCTGAACGATGAGGATGCGCGGTTTCGCGGCGGGTTCCAGGCGCCGGTGAGCGACGGCGACGAGATCACCGTGGTGGCCGCGATCTCCGGAGGCTGACCCGGGAGCACGAGGTGAGAGAAGTGCTGTCATTCTGAGCGAAGCGAAGGAGATGCCTCACTTCGCTCGGAATGACAAGCGCCGGTGCGGTCTACGTTCCTCCGCCCGAGATGCCGGTATCGAGGTCGTAGATATACAAGGCGGCGCCACATCCGGTGGTGGATTCGGTCACTACCCCCCGCAGGAGGTCCAGTGCCTCGGTCAGGCTGGGGGAGAAGGCGTACTCGAGCGCGAGCGGCGCGGGCTCCCCATCTCTGGTCTCAGGGAGATAGGCGGTAACGAAGCGGTCGACGATGACGGGGTGAATTTCGCGTTGAGCGGGATGGGGCAGGCCGTGGCGGCGTTCGATCTCGGACAGGAGGCGCTCCGCCACAAACACGCGCTCCTGTCCAATGGCGACATCAAGCATCACATAATTCCTCAATTCGAATCGCCGACGCCTGGCGCGCGACGGCAAGTGAAATGGGCGGGCGGCGCCAGACGCCTCGCGACCGCAACACGCGGCGACATGTGTACCAATGCCAAAGACCGGGAACCCGCGTAAGAGAAGAAATACCGAATCGGGTTAACCCTGATGCGCCACTACGGTCTGCATCCAGCGCTCGCCGGCCTCGAGATCTTCCCGCGTGAGACCATGGCCGGCGTTGCTGCCATGGAGGGTCACGTCCGCACCGGCCGAGCCGAGGAGGTCGGCCAGCGCGCGTGCCTGAGATGCCGGCACGATCGGATCATTCCGCCCCGCCGCGATCAGGACCGGCACCCCGTCCAAGGCGGGGAGCGGCTCGGGTACCAGCGGCACCATCGGACGGAGCAGGAGCGCCCCACTCAAGCTCCCCGGATGGAGCAGCAGCAGCGCTCCCGCAATGTTGGCCCCGTTGGAGTAACCGACCGCGATCGGCGGCGTCTCGCCCAGGTCGTAGGCTTTGCGGGCCGCGGCCACGAATTCGGCCAGCTCGCGAGCCCGGACCCGGAGGTCCTCGAGATCGAAGACGCCCTCCGCCAGCCGGCGGAAGAACCTCGGCATGCCGTTCTCCAACACCTTCCCGCGCGGGCTCAGGAGAGGAGCTCCCGGCGCCAGCGCCTCCCCCAGCGACAGCAGATCGTCCTCGTTGCCGC
>DASYVW010000576.1:0-4744 GCA_035936675.1 Gemmatimonadales bacterium | reverse complement strand
AGACAGCGCTGGGCGGAGCACGAGATACAGCATTGGGAGGTAGACGGCGCCGAGCGTTGCCGGCCAGCTGGCCGCCGTCCACTCGGCGATGTTATGGCTGAGATGCATCTGGTCTGCTACCACGGCCACGGCAATCCAGCTCCCCGCCACATAGATCCCCATCTCAACGAGATTCGCGGGGATGAGCGCCAGCGCGACCAGCTCGTGCGGCAGAGTGTTCTGGGGTATGAAGGCGATTGCGAGGAGGAGCCGTCCTTCCGGTGAACGCCACCGGAGCGCCGCCAGCAACAGGACGAGACCAAAGGGACGCAATACCGGGGGGACCAGGTCTGTGTTGTCCTGCAACAATGCCATCCACCAATCCCGAGGCCACGATGGCAGAATCACAAGGCTGAGGACCAGGAAGGCGCTCACTCCCACGACGGCCATCCGTGAGGGCCGCGCAATCCAAAGCGAGGCCGAGGTATTTGGCTTCACAGCCAGGAGAAAGCCGAGCGCCGGGACCAGACTTGCTGCCACCATGAGTGGTGTGGTCTGGCCATTCGAAATTGCGAAGAGGAAAGCCCCGGACAGTGCCGCGAGAAGAGCGAAAGTGCCGCGGTATCTCCAAAGCGCAAACACGAAGGCCCAACCCACCAGGACATCGAAGAGCAAGCGCGCGGCTCCCAGGGGAACGGCCGTGAATGGGACCGCAAGCAGCACCGCCGGCAGCGGGTAGGTAAACCACTGCGTCGCCACCGGGTAGGCATTCTCGCCCCGGATCAGGTGGACAGCTGCGTTGTAGAGGAGGTCGAAATCACTGGACCGATCGGGAATCCAGACATAGAGCAGGAGCCGAAATCCCAGCACTAACCCGAGGGCGAGGATAAGAAAAAGCGGCCTGAATCGGACCGCGGCGGATTTTGGAGGCTCGGATTTGGTGATCACCGCAACCGGTGTATCGGTCACCCCAGCCAGGCCTTTCCTCCGACCAGCTCGCGGACCAGGTGCTCACTGGTCCGATCGGCCGCCTCGGCCGCGAAATTGGTGACCAGCCGATGGCGGAGGACCGACGAGGCCACCGCCCGTACGTCGTCGAGATCGGCCATGGGACGGCCGGCGATGGCCGCGCGCGCCTTGGCGCCGAGCACCAGGTACTGCGACGCGCGGGGCCCGGCTCCCCACTCCACATACTCCTTGATGAAGCCGGGCGCCTCCGCGTCTCCGGGACGGGTCATCCGGGCCAGGCTCACCGCGGCCCGGATCAATCCGCGGGACACCGGGATCCGGCGAACCAGCGCCTGCATCGCCAGCACCGACCCGGCATCGAGCACCGGATGCAGCGAGACCCGCGAGGTTCCGGTGGTCTGCTCGACGATCGCCTCCTCCTCCGTCCTGCTGGGATAGTTCACCCTGAGCTCGAGCATGAAGCGGTCGAGCTGAGCCTCCGGCAGGGGATAGGTGCCCTCCTGCTCGATCGGGTTCTGGGTGGCGAGCACGAAGAACGGATCCGGCAGCCGGTAGGTGGTGCCGGCCGCGGTCACCTGGTGCTCCTGCATGGCCTGGAGCAGCGCGGCCTGGGTCTTGGGCGGCGTCCGGTTGATCTCGTCGGCGAGCACCACGTTGGCGAAGATGGGGCCGCGCACGAAGCGAAAGGCCCGCTTGCCGGTAGTGAGGTCTTCCTCGATGATGTCGGTGCCGGTGATGTCGCTCGGCATCAGGTCGGGGGTGAACTGCACCCGATTGAAGGAGAGGTCCAGCGCCTCGGCCACGGTCTGGACCATGAGCGTCTTGGCCAGCCCGGGTACGCCGATGAGGAGCGCATGCCCACCGGCCAGCACCGCGGTCAGGATCCCGTCTACCACGTCCTCCTGGCCCACGATGCGCTGCGCCACCTGGCTCTTGAGCTGGGTGACGGCGTTGACGAGGCGCTCGAGCTGCTGGACGTCGTCGTGTGGAGCGCTGTGCGCAGGGGTCTGCGTCGCGGTCATCTGGTCGGAGGGAAGGTCATGATGTTGAGATTACCCGGGTCGCGATGTGGGCGCCAGCGGTAGAGCCGTTGCAGGAAGAGTCTCAGGTTATGGAAATGACGCGTGGGCAGTCGTTTCGGTCGCCGCTGTGGCTCCGGTGAGCTTTCACCACGAAGGCACGAAGGTCACGAAGGACATCCCGAAATCCCGCAGGCATTTTTTGGTCAACAGCACACCACCCGTGTTCGATTGCACTAGCGAGCTTAGTTGGTGTGCAGTTGAACAAAACACGTTCCTACCGAGACAGGGCTGGAGTGCGCCTTCGTGTCCTTCGTGCCTTCGTGGTGAAAGCGCGCGGGGGCTTGGCCTAGCTGGATGGTAGCGCCCGCAAGTGGAGGGTTCCTCAGCCCATAGCCCATAGCCCACAGCCCATAGCGTCTCCCACATTGCGAAACATTTCACAAGCGAATAGCTTAGCCCGGCGTATGGCACCCAAGGACGAAAACGTCGGCCGGGAAATGGGGGAGGGGTACAAGTACGTCTCCCTCGGGCTCACCTTCGCCGGCGGGATCATCTTGTTCATGGTCCTCGGGTTGGGCCTGGATCGCCTGCTGAACCTGATGCCGCTCTTCACCGTCACCGGCACACTGGTTGGAACGGTGCTGAGCTTTCTGGTGGTGTATCGCAAGCTCCAGGACGAGGAGCGGCGGCGGCGAGAGCAGAAGGGTCGATGAAGGAGCTCGGTCTCGGCGTAGCGCTCACGGCACTGGTGAGCGGCTTGCTGGTTCTGGGTTGGGGACAGGACGCTTTGCTGCCCGGCCTGGTATTCGGTCTGATCGCCACCGCGATTCAGGTGGTTGCGGTAGCACTGGTCCGGCCGGCGTTCGCCGGTGAGACGGTCCGGTTGCTCAAGCGCTGGGGCATCGGCATGCTCCTCCGCTTCCTGGGCGTGGCGATGGTGGCGGTCGCGGTCACAGTGGATCGGGTCCACTTCCCCCCGCTGCCCACCGCCTTCGCCTTCCTCGGGGTTCTGGTTCCGTTGCTGTTCATGGAGGCTCGTCTGGTCCGATGATGCAGCAGGTCCCCAACATCGGTGAAGTCGTCCTGCACCATACCGCGGACGCCTGGAGCATCGACTTCTATCCCTTCGGCACGATTCACCTGCTCCGCTGGCCCGACATCCATATCGGCTCGCTGGTGGTGAATCTCTCGCCCACCAAGCACGTGTATTTCCTGTTCATCGCGGCGATCCTGGTGTTCCTGACCATGTACATCGCCGGACGCATGATGAAGAAGCAACGGGCTTTCGAAGCCGCGCCGAAAGGGTTCGCCGGGGCGGTCGAGGCCATGGTGCTGTTCGTGCGCAACGACATCGCCATCGCCAACATCGGGCACGACGGCGCCAAGTTCGCCCCCTTCATCATGACGTTGTTCTTCTTCATTCTATATTCGAACCTGCTCGGCCTCTTTCCGTGGGGCGCCTCTCCGACCGGCAACCTGGCGGTGACGGCGGCCCTGGCCATCGTGGTGTTCCTTACGGTCGAGGTCAGCGGGATGATCAAGCTGGGTCCGAAGGGATATCTCCATACCATCTTCCCCAAGATCCCGGGGTTGGAGGGCGTGGGTGGTGTGGCAATGTCGGTGGCCATGGCGCCGATCGAGATCATCAGCAAGCTGGTGAAGCCATTCGCGCTGGCGGTCCGACTCTTCGGCAACATGGTGGCCGGCCACTTCGTGATCCTCTCGCTCTTCGGGATCATTTTTCTGTTCGGCCATCTGCAAGGATGGAACTGGGTGATCGCCCTCGTCACCGCCATGCTGGTGCTGGCGATCATGATGCTGGAGCTGTTCGTCGCCTTCCTCCAGGCGTACGTGTTCGCCCTGCTCAGCTCCGTCTTCATCGGGTTGATGCAGCAGGAGCATTAGTCGTCGTACCCCTGGCCCGAGCGCTTCCGCCGCCAGGGAACCGTAATCCGCCGACCGGCGGATGAAGCCCGCTGTCCCTTCGCTGCGCTCAGGGCGAGCCTTGGGACATCGGCGGGCACCGGAAGGAGCCCGATCCGGGAGAATCGGAGCCTGACCGGGAAGCGCGGATGCCCATGGATCTCCCGCCTTTGACTGGAGTCTGAGATGTTGCACATGCTTGCCCTGCTTCAGGAAGCCGGCGGCGACGCCGTCGCGGTTGCACGGAACACCAACGCCCTCCTCGGCGCCGGCATCGGCATCGGGTTGGCCATCGTGGGCGCCGGCATCGGCCTGGGCCGGATCGGCGGCCAGGTGGCCGAAGGGATCGCCCGCCAGCCGGAGGCCGCCGCCGAGATCCGGGGCGCCGGACTGCTCTTCGCCGTGCTGCTCGAGGGCGCCGCGATCATCGCGCTGGTGTTCGCCCTGTTGTTCAAGCTCATCCAGTAACCTGGATCGACCATGCTGGGACTGATTGCGCTGGTGCAGGAGGCCGAAGGGCACGCCGCCGGTCCGGCCTCCCCGTTCGAGGTCAACTTCGGTCTGTTCTTCTGGACCTGGCTGGTCTTCTTCGCGCTGCTCTACGTGCTAAAGAGGTTCGCCTGGCCACCGCTGGTGAAGGCGACCGTCGATCGGGAGCATCGCATTCAGGCGCAGCTGGAAGAGGCAGAGCGCCGAAACAAGGAAGCGCAGGCTTTGCTCGAGGAGCACAAGCGGCTCCTCGAGGAGAGCCGCGCCAAGGCGCACGCCATGATCACCGAAGCCAAGAGCGTTGCCGAGAAGGAGCGGGCGGCGGCGCTGGAGAAGACCCGGCAGGAGCAGGAGGAGCTGCT
>DASYVW010000575.1:0-16553 GCA_035936675.1 Gemmatimonadales bacterium | reverse complement strand
CCCCTCGAACAGGTCAGCCAGGCTCGCTTTCCCGTTTGACGCTTCAAACACGTAATCCCTGTCCACTCGCACCCACGGCAGTTTGCGACGCTCGGCGGCGAGCGCGTCGCCTTGGCGGGTGTAGCTCTTCTCCTCGAGCAGCAACTGCTTTCGCGCCTCGAGCCACTCGGCCCGGGACACGACCTCTGGTATTGCAATCTTCAGTGTTGTCATGACGACATCTCTCGTGGGTTGACGTTGTGATTGCCTTAGCTACCGCGACCAGCGCGAAGCTTGACCAGCAGCCCGGTCAGACCTGCCGTGGACACTACACCAGCGATAGCCAGCATTCCGACAGATGCGCACGCTGGGCACATAGATCCTCCTAATCAGTCCGAATGATCGCTCTCGACGAACAACTTGAGCTTGTTGAGCGACTCGTCCCACTGCCGCGAGATCAGATCCAGCGACCGGCGGGCCGCCTCCAGCCGCTGCCGCTCCAGTTGCCAGAGGCTCTCCTTGCCCCGCCGCCTTCCCCGAACCAACCCGGCGCCGGCCAGCACCCGCAGGTGCTTGGTGACACCTTGCCGAGTCATCCCTGATCCGGCGGTGAGTCGCGAGATCGACATTGGCTCCCCGTTCCCGAGCCGGGTCAGCAGCCGGAGTCGGTTCTCGTCGCCCAGGGCGGCGAAGACCGGCGCCGGCGCTTCAGCCCTGCGCCGCTGAGGCAACGTATTTCCGCAGGCTCTCGAGCTGTCCGGTCCACCCTTGGTCGTTCTCCCGGTAGGCCTTGGCCCGGCGCCCGACTGGGATTCGATCGAATCCGGTTTCCGTGACGGTGAGCCGAGTGCCCTCAGGCACCTCTTCCAGCTCGAAGACCACCAACGTTGTGGGCTCGGCAGGATCGGGGTCCGAGTCGCCACCGGGTTGCCAGCGCCAGGAGAAGAGCCGCTCGGGCTCCATCTGCTCGACCGTGACTTCGAAGGACAGGTGCTCGTAGCCGGGGTAGGTCATGGGGCCCCGAACCTTGCGGCCAGGGGCGAAGGGACCTTACAGTCTGGCTTGAAACCATTCTCCGAACTGGGCGGAATCGGTGAGGGCGCGCCAGACCTTGGATCGGGGTGCGCGCAGGACGATGGTTTTTTGAATTCGATCGGTGCTCTGTGCCATAGTGGCTCCGCTGGTGGTACTCATAGGCAACCTCCTGGTTGCCTGACAAGGTAAATAACGCAGCCCCGATGCGCAACCCCTTGGTTGCCTATAACCCCATTTGCCCCCGGCTGGCTCGCCGCCCTGCTGCCCCAGCCCTATCTTTAGCCGGAGCACCATGTCCATCCGACCCCTGCTTTCCCCACCCGCGGCCCTCGCTCTGGCGGCGCTGCTCCTGCTCACCGCGTGCGACCAGTGGGCCCTCTTCGTCAACAGCGATGGGGTGCTCTCCGTCTCGATCTTCAGCGACGGCTCTCAGCCCCAGGACCGCTTCCGCGTGCGCGTGCGCCAGCCCGACGGCACCATCCGAGTCCTCGACGTGCCGGCATCCGGTCCCTTGACCCTGAGCGGGGCGGCGGGGAGCACCGTAGAGCTGACGCTACTCTCGCCGGAAGGCTGTCAGGTCTCGGCTCCGAACCCCCGCACGGTCAGCCCCGGCGCCGATCAAACCGTCGGCGTCGTATTTGATGTCCATTGCGGAAAGGGAACCGCGATCCGGCCCCGGGTGACCCAGATCCATGCCTGATACCCGACTGATCGGCCGGTGATCGAGGTCGAGACCCTCCACCACGTCAGCCTCTCGGTTACCGATCTCGCCCGGGCGAAACAGTTCTATGGCCGGGTGCTGGGACTGCGGGAGATTTCACGCCCGCCATTCGACTTTCTGGGAGCGTGGTACCAGCTCGGCGATCGCCAGCTCCACCTCATCGTCCATCCGGGAACCCGGACGCTCCACGGGACCACCGAGATCGAGTCGCGCGAGGGACACTTGGGTATCCGGGTGCGGAGCTATCGCAAGACGCTGGAGCACCTGAAGGCGCAAGGCGTGCCCGTTCGGGACCGACCTCACAACCTCACGCCGTGGCCCCAGATCTACGTCACCGATCCGGACGGCAACGTGATCGAGCTCAACGCGGAGCGGCTCGATTGAGCGAGATCGCGGCGCTCTTTCACCGGCTCTCCTACGGTGTCTACGTCGTGGGCGTTGCGGCCGGCGATCGGCGTGACGGGTTCACCGCCGCCTGGGTGATGCAGGCATCGTTCGATCCTCTGCTGCTGGCATTGAGCATCAACTCCACCAACGCCTCCTACGAGCTGCTCCACGCGAGCGGCGGATTCACGGTGAACGTATTGAAGCAGGGACAACTGGATTTGGCCCGGCGGTTCGGTACCCGGTCCGGCCGGGACGAGGACAAGCTGGCGGGGATTCGCTGGAGACCCGGCCGCAGCGGCGCCCCCATTCTCGAGCAGGCGCTCGCCTACTTCGACTGCGAGCTCGCGGGCCGCCATCGCGCGGGTGATCACGAGCTGGTGTTGGGCCGGGTGGTGGACGGGAAGATCCTCGACCCGGATGCGGCACCGCTCACCTATGCCGACACCGGGGACATGGATGGAAGCGCCGATCTCTACCCCACCAGCTTCTGAGAGGTCAGAATGAACCTACGTATCTTGGCCTGGGGACTCGTTGCCCTGGGGCTGCCGGCTCGCGGCGCCGCGCAAGCCGCTGACACCTCCTCCCACCGCCTCGCCATCCGCGCAGCCCGGCTCATCGACGGGCGGGGAGGTGCGCCGCTCCTGAATCCTGTGATCATCGTGGACAGCACCCGCATCACGGCGGTGGGAGCTCGGCTGCCCATCCCACCGGGGACCAGGGTCATCGATCTCGGGAACGCCACTGTGCTCCCGGGCCTGATCGACTGCCACACGCATATCACCGGAGGAGACCCCGGCGACTACTACGAGAGCCTCTTTCGCAGAAGTCCCATCGACTACGCCGTGGCCAGTCCTACCTTCGCCCGGCGCACGCTCGAAGCCGGGTTCACGACGGTGCGGGATGTGGGGAGCGGCGAGTTCATCGATGTGGCCTTGCGCCGTGCCATAGATTCCGGGTTGGTGGTGGGCCCTCGCATGCAGGTCGCGACGCTCGCCATCGGCTCGACCGGCGGGCATAACGACATCGTGGGTTTCTCGCCCTATATCAAGTTCGGCCAGTTCTCCGGGGTGGCCGATGGAGTGGATGAGATCCGCAAACTGGTGCGCTTCGAGGTGAAGAACGGGGCAGACGTCATCAAGCTCATCGCCAGCGCCGGGGTGCTCACGGAAGAGCAATCGGTCGGCGCCCCCCAGTACTCTCAGGAAGAGATGAATGCCGCCGTTCAGGAAGCCGCCCAGTGGGGGCGCAAAGTGGCGGCACATGCCCATGGCGCCGAGGCCATCAAGCGGGCGGTGCGGGCCGGCGTCGCATCGATCGAGCACGGCAGTCTGCTCGATGATGAGGGCATCCGACTCATGAAGGAGCGAGGCACCTATCTCGTGGCCGATATCTACAACGACGACTATATCCTCAGCCAGTACAAGCGACTGAATTTTCCCCAGAAGATCCTCGACAAGGAGGCGCTAGTCGGGAAGCAACAGCGGGAGAATTTTCGCCGGGCGGCGCGCGCCGGAGTAAAGATTGCCTACGGCACCGACGCTGGGGTGTACCCGCACGGCTGGAACGGGAAGCAGTTCGCGTTCATGGTCCGCTACGGCCTCACCCCGATGCAGGCCATCCAGTCGGCTACCACGAGCGCGGCGGACCTGCTGGGCTGGACGGACAAAGTCGGCGCGATCGCACCCGGGCTTTACGCCGATCTCATTGCGGTGGACGGCGACCCACTCGCGGACATCACCGAGCTCGAACGGGTGAAGTTTGTCATGAAGGGTGGAATCGTCTACAAGGACTCAAGGGAGCGGCTCGCTGGTCGATGACGTTGCGCCGGCTCGCGCCGGCCTGCAGGTTATGCGGTACCAGAAACGGAGACGCCATGAAGGAACCCCACTACCCAGCGCTGAACACCAAGGAGTTTATCGCCAAGTGGCACAGCGCCCTCGAGCAGCACCTGATCACCGAGCTGGCCGATATCCTGCCTCGGCTAGCCGGCGCACCGCGCGGCAGCGATCTCGGGACAGAGCAATACGCCGCGTTGGCGCACCATCTGGCTTACGCACTACAGGTGGCGGGGAACTCGGGCAGCGGCGGCGTGCAGGAGGCCCTAACCTACCTGAAGCAGGCTTCCGCCACGACGGACGAGATACCGCAGCCCGACTGAGATCCTGACACCGGAGACCCACCCAATGCGTCTTTACCTCTCGCTGCTCGCGAGCCTGGTCATGCTCGCTCCCAAGCTCCAGGCCTCCGGTGATCCCCACCCGCATCGGGTGACCATCCTGTACGATGCATTCGGTGGACGCCCCGGACTCATCCGGGACTGGGGCTTTGCCGCGCTGGTCGAATACGGCGGCAAACGGATTCTGTTCGACACCGGGAACAACGCCGAGATCTTTGCCCGGAACGTCCGGGCCCTCGGCGTCGATCTGCGGCGGCTCGATTTCGCGGTGATCTCGCACCGGCACGGCGACCACACAGCCGGGATGAGCTATCTGCTGCGAGTGAACCCGCACGTGAAGATTTACGCCCCCAAGGAAGGGTTCGGCGTCTTCGGAGCCGCGCTGCCGAGTACGTTCTATCGCCGGGATGCGAGCCTGGCTGACTCGATGCGCTACTTCAACGGCAGCCCACCGGAGGAGATGCGCTTCGGGACTCCCTGGCCGCAGGCGAACATCCAATGGATCGACAGCCTGACCGAGGTCGCCCCTGGGGTAACCATCATCTCGACGGTCTCCCAAAACCCCGGCACCCTCGAGCTGCGGGAGCTCTCGCTGGCGGTGCGTGGCCCGCAAGGGCTGATGCTGCTGGTAGGGTGCTCCCACCCCGGCATCGAGACCATCGTCGAGGCGGCTCGCCCGCTCGGCGATCACATCGCCATCATTTTCGGCGGGCTTCACCTGGTCACGACTCCGGACACGACCATCGCGCGGATCGCGTCGGCACTCCGGGACCGGTGGGGGGTCGTCGAGGTCGCGCCCGGCCATTGCACCGGCGAGCCGGCGTTCGCCGAGCTGCGGCGAGTCTTCGGCGATCGCTACCGGTACGCCGGGCTGGGGGTAGTAGCCGAGATCTCATGAGCATTCTGGGCCTGCACCACGTCACTGCCACTGTCTCGGACGCGCAGGAGGATCTCGACTTTGCCACCGGGGCGCTGGGTCTCCGGCTGGTCAAGAAGACGGTGAACTTCGACAACCACGGCGTCTATCACCTCTACTACGGCAACGAGAACGGTACGCCGGGGACGGTGTGGACCACGTTCCCCTACAGGGACCGGGGCGTGCCGGTTGGCGAGAAAGGGCTGGGTCAGATCACGGTGACCTCGTTCTCGGTTCCCGCCGGTTCGCTCGACTTCTGGCGCAGTCGCCTCGAGAGCCGGGGGCTTCCGGTAGGGGAGCCCCCGCCCAGGTTCGGCGAGGATTCGCTGGTGGTGACGGACCCATCCGGGCTTGCCATCGAGCTGGTCGGGACGAACGGCGACCGTCGCGTACCCTGGACCGGGAACGGTATTCCGCTCACGGCTGGAGTACGCGGCCTGCACAGCGTGACGCTCCAGAGCCGAGCCCCCGGCCTGACCCGCAGGCTCCTGATGGGGCCGCTCGGTTTTCGCCTGGTGGAAGAGACCCAGGGCCGGTTCGCCTGGGAATCGGTGGCGACGACGCCGGCAAGCTGGTGGACATCGTGGATTCGCCGGGCACGCCGCCGGCCAGGAACGGGCTCGGCACCGTGCACCACGTCGCCTTCGCGGTTTCGGATGAGGACGAGCAGTTGCGGCTGAGAGAGGAGCTGCTCCGGCAGGATCTGGCCGTCACCGAGGTGCTGGACCGGTGCTACTTCCGCTCCGTTTACTTTCGGGAGCCCGGCGGGATCCTGTTCGAGGTGGCAACGACGAAGCCCGGGTTCACCGTCGACGAGGATCTGGACTCGCTCGGCTCCAGTCTCAAGCTCCCTCCCTGGGAAGAGCAGAACCGGGAGCAGATCGAGGCGGTGCTCCCAGGGGTGAACAGCCTCAGCGCTCCAGGATAAGCAGGGTAAAGGTGTCCGGCACGATCGTGGGCCGGGGATGAGGCTGCTCCGCGGTCGGCGCCGGTGGTGGGCCGAGATCCGCCGTGACCGTGAAGACCCGGTGCGTACGCGGATCCAGCGTCATGGTCCGGGCTCCGCGCTTGGTAGAGACGTTGGAGACCACCCGATACTTCGCCGGACTGTCTTCATGAACCACCGTTAGCGTGCCCTCGCCGTTGGAGGAAAATGCCAGACCGGTAGCCGGATCGAAGCCATCCCCATCCACTCCGCCCCCGATCGGCACCGTGGTGGCCACTTTCCCCATCTTGGCATCGGAGATGGCCATCACCCCGTTGTGACAGCCGCTGAAGAGCCGGTGATGGGCCCGGTCAATGGCGATACCGGTGGGTTCGGTGCACGGCGCCAGCGACCACCGCCGGGTAACCTTCTGAGCCGCGGCATCGATCTCCGCGATTTCCCCTCGATCCTCGATGTTCACGTAAAGCTTGCCATTGCCGGCGCTGACTGCAAACTCCGGCTTCCCTCCCAGCGGGATGTTGCCGATGGCCTTTCCCGTGGCAGGGTCGATCACGGTCGAGGAATGCGCGTCTCCATTGAAGGTGAATACGTGCCTCGATACGGGATCGTAAATGATCGCATCGGCGTCGTCCGCCGCCTTCGTCCGGCCCAGCTCCTTGAGGGTCTTCAGGTCGAACATAGTCACGCTGCTGTCGTGGCCCGACGTGGCGAAGCCGTGACTGGTCGCGTAGTCGAGCGCGACGCTGTGGGCTCCGTTGAGCCCGCGAACTTCGCCCAGCAGTTTGCCGTTGTCCGGGTCCACCACCATGACCCGATCTTGCCGTGCGATGAACAGACGGTTTGTAGCCGTGTCGAGCACGATGTCATCCCATCGGCCATCGCCACCGAGCTTGATCTGTCGCGCAACATGATACTCATGGCTGCTGCCGCTCTGAGCTCCGGCTGCTCCGACCACGGCGGCAGACCCAAGACACGCCGGCAGTAGAGCTCTCCCCACCTTAGCTAGTGATCGCATAGTCAATGCACCTTAGTTGAATCCGGTACCGGCTTAAGTACCAGATCTTGGAAGTCGAAGCTGAAATCTACCTCGTCCGAGGCCGGAACCATGCGGAGCCGCTCCACGGTTCCATCCGGATTGAGCGAGAACGTGGCGTAGGCGTCGGCCCGGAGCTCGCGATCGCGCCAGCGGGCCAGGAACGTGTCGTACTGCCAATGCACCAAGTCGCCCACCAGCGCGGGCGTGTGCGAAAACCGGATCGCCAGGCCCTTTCCTTCCTGGGCAATCGTCACGTCACCGTACCATGGGTCCCGGTAGGTGCCGGCGTACTTTGCCAGCGGAAGCGAAGGGCCCGCGGTGGAATCGCGGGTCGAGGCGGCCTTCTGGGCAGCCTCCTTCAGCTTCTGCCGGTTTCGCTGCCGCAGCTGCTGAAAGAGCCCCGGGTAGTCGGGAGGCTTGACCCCGATGTAGTAATCCAGCACCTGATCGACGATCGACTCGAACGCGAGACCCGACTCCTGGTTGGTCAACACTGCCACGCCCAGCCGGAGGTCCGGGATCATCGCCACCTTGGAGAGATAACCCGGCAGGCCGCCGGTGTGCTGGCGGAGAATGTGGCCCCGGTAGTCGCGCACGCCGAGGCCGAGGGCATAGCCCGACACGGTGGGACGGAGATGCGCGAGGCCTTCCAGTCCGGGCGGCACCTCACCGATGGGCGTCGGCGTCACCTCCCGCCAGAGCTGCCTGGCACTAGCCGGCGAGAAGAGGCGAGTCCCATCGGCTACCCGTCCGGAGTCGAGCTGGACCATCATCCACTTGGCCATGTCCGCGGCGCCGGACATGATGCCGCCGGCCGGATTGGTGTTGTCGCTGGCGAACGGATCCACCGGACGCACGGTATCGTTTACCTCGGCGTGAGTCCCGGCCACGTTGCCGCCTTCGGTTGCTCCCGAATGTCGGACGTCGCTGTCGGTCATCCCCACCTTGGCGAGGATCCGGGTCCTGACGAAATCCTCCCAGGACTTGCCCGACACCGCCTCGATCACCTCGCCCGCCACCAGATAGAGCACGTTGTCGTAGGCGTAGGCACTTCGGAACGAGGTTGCCAGCGGGATGTAGCGGATGCGCCTCGCGATCTCCTTACGGTTGTACGTGGATGGCGGCCACCAGAGCAGGTCGCCGGCACCGAGGCCGAGGCCACTGCGATGCACCAGCAGATCACGAATGGTGAGCTCGTGGGTGACGTAGGGGTCGGCCATCGCGAAGGCCGGGAGATAGTTGATGACCGGCTTGTCCCACTCGACCTTCCCTTCCTCCACCAGAATTGCCAGTGCGGTCGCGGTGAATAGCTTCGTGTTGGAGGCGATGCCGAACCGGGTGTGGGCGTCCACCAGTGCGGGCTCGCCCATGCGACGGACGCCATAGCCTTGAGCCAGGATCACCTTCCCGTCCTTCACGATTGCGACCGAAAGGCCCGGCACGGTGAAGGTCTGCATGACTCGCTTGACGTACGCGTCAAAACCCGGAGGAGGCTGCTGGGCGGTCGCTTGGAGCTGGATGGAAGCGAGCAGAACGATCTTGACCAGACCTGTCATGATGATGCCTGGAGCCGCTTCGGCGCCACCAGCCGATAGGAATCACGCAGCAGGTCGGCCAGCTCAGACCAGTCCACCGCGGCATCCAGCCAGATTCCTATCCAACCGCTCGGACCAACGTAGGGCGGCACGAAGAATCGCGCCGGTGCGGCTCGGACCATGAAAGCCTGGTTCCCTGGTCCCGCCTTGCACCACACCGCCGGGCGACCACCTCCATGGTGGTTATTGGCGGCCGCGTACATGGCGAACAGCTTGTTGCCCACTCGAAACGTGGGCTCGCCCCAGGCCTCGACCTCATGCGATTCGGGGAGGCCGAGACAGAGTTTACGAAGGCGGGTCAGGGGTCTGGGTGGCATAACAAGGCTATGGGCATATGCGTTATGGGCCATTTCGTATTGGTATAGACTACCATTAGCCAAGAGGTTTTGCCCATAGCCCGGAGCCAAACATGGTCCGCGGAATTCCACGACGCGGCTTTCTCCAGAGCAGTTTCGCGGTGGCCGCCAGCACCCTGCTGCCGCGGGTCCGGGTGCCCCGGGCCAGGCGTCCGAACATCCTCTTCATCCTCGCCGACGACCTCGGCTACGGCGATCTGAGCTGCTACGGGCGGCCGGACTATCGCACGCCCCATCTCGACCGCCTCGCCCGGGAAGGACTTCGCTTTACCAGCAACTACACCGCGGCGGCGGTCTGCACCCCGACGAGGGTCGCCCTCATGACCGGGCGATACCCCGCTCGCCTCCCCATCGGCCTGGTGGAGCCGCTCGCCTACGGAGACGATAGCGTCGGACTCCCACCGGAGCATCCCACCCCGGCCTCCCTCCTCAAGCGGGCGGGTTACGACACCGCGCTCATCGGCAAATGGCATCTGGGTTATCTGCCCGAGTACGGCCCCATCCGCCATGGCTTCGATGAGTTTTATGGGATTCTGAGCGGCGCCGTGGACTACTTCAGCCATCGCGTGCCGTCAGGGAAACTGGACCTGCACGAGGGAAATGTCACGGTGAATCAGGCCGGGTACATGACCGACCTGCTGACCGACCGCGCAGTCCAGTACGTCCGCCGGCGTCACCCGGCTCCGTTTTACCTGGCCCTGCACTACACCGCTCCCCACTGGCCGTGGGAGGGTCCCGGCGATACCG
Organism: Gemmatimonadales bacterium; assembly: GCA_035936675.1. Classification (GTDB taxonomy): domain Bacteria; phylum Gemmatimonadota; class Gemmatimonadetes; order Gemmatimonadales; family GWC2-71-9; genus CAVVWJ01. The sequence goes on along the minus strand of DASYVW010000575.1, from coordinate 6,659 downwards.
CCGCGAGCCGGATGTACCGGACCGTCGCCGACACCGTGAAAGACCGCTTCGTGAAGGGGTACGCGGACGGTGGCTCACGCCGGATCTTTGCGGCCATGATGCAGCGGCTGGACCAGGGCGTCGGCCGGCTGCTGCGGGCGCTCGAGGACGCCGGCCAGAGTCGCGACACGTTCGTGGTGTTCACCAGCGACAACGGCGGAGAGCGGTACTCCTACAACTGGCCGGCGAGCGACGGCAAGACCTCGCTCCACGAAGGCGGTATCCGGGTGCCCGCGATTGTCCGCTGGCCCGGGAGAGTGCCGGCCGGGCGCACCGCGGATCAGAGCGTCATCACCATGGATTGGACGGCGACCATGCTCGGCGTCGCCGGTGCGGCTTCGGACCCGGACTACCCCTTCGACGGAGTCGATCTCACACGGCTGTGTCTGGGAGAGCCGGCCCAGTTCGACCGTGCGCTCTTCTGGCGCACCCAGGCACAGGATGCGGCTCGGCGGGGTCGCTGGAAATACCTGAGAATCGAGGACGACGAGATGCTGTTCGACATCCCCAACGATCCTGGTGAACGATCGGATCTGGATATCTATCAACCCCCAGCGCTGACCTCCCTGCGGGAGGAGTTCCGTCAGTGGAACACCCGGATGTTGCCGCGGCCCGCTCCCAACAACTGATTCTCCTCGCCTCGCTCGTCGTACTCGGGTGCTCTCACAGCGTACGCCCCCAAGACACCACGACATCGGGCGTGGCACTGGCCGCCGCCGAGTCGGTGTACGCCGACCTGCGAGACCTCCGAGACGGGCTCGACGTCGCCGCGGCCTCCGGCCGGACCGTGCTCACCGACGCCAGGCCGTTCGCGACTCTGGTAGACATGCACAATGGGCTCAGGTCAGAAGCGAGCCGGCGGCTGGCTGGGATCGATTCGGTTTCCCTCCGCCCCGACGATGCCCGCGCGCTCGGCATCATGCGCCGCACCTTCGGGCGCGATCTCGACTCGCTGCCCCGACCGTCACCGGCAGTTGCCAAGGCTGCGCTGGCTCGCCCCGACTGCACCTACGATGCCGCCGCCATTGTGCGAACGGGGAACGGGCTCGACTCCCTGCGCGGGCGGCTCTACGCGTGCTACGGCTGGTCCCAGTCCCATCTCATCCTGGACCGCGACACGCTCGACCGCCTCACCATCTTCGGAGCGCTCGGCCGGGAGGATGACGCGGGCCGGCGCCGGCGGCTGTTCCTTGCGCTCGAGCCGGTGTGGCGCACGGTGAATGGAGACAACGGCCCGGGCAGTCCCTATCGGCAGCTGATCGCCGGCGAGGTGGGGATGGCTCGTGGCACCGGCGTGCCGCCCGACTCGGTCGAGCTCTGGCTCCTCGCCATCCTGGCCACCTGGCGCCGGGTCAATCCCGATACGCTGATCGAGCCGTGGGATTGGTACTACGTGACCGGCCGGGCAACCAGAGCGCTGAGCCCGCACCTCTCCCGCGAGCGGCTCACCGATGTCAGTGCCGGCGTCTATCGGGCGCTCGGCGCGAACGTGGACTCGCTTCACATACACTACGACCTGGATGCGCGTGAGGGGAAAACGCCGGTGGCTTACACCACCTTCGGCGCGCGACCCCGTTTGGTGAACGGTAGGTGGCGCCTCGGCGAGCCGTGGGTGCTCGCCACCTACCGCACCGGGGGTCTCGACAACCTCAACGAGCTGCTGCACGAGACCGGGCACGCGGTGCACATCGCGGCCATCCGCACCCGGCCCGCCTTTGCCGACTGGCCCGACAGCGACCCATTCACCGAGGCCCTGGCCGATCTCATCGCGCTCGATGTGTACGAGCCCTCCTGGCAACAGCGATGGTTGGGGGACTCGGTGCCGCTGCCCGATGGGCTCCGCGGTCGCTATGGGGGGATCGTGCTGGACGTCGCGTGGGCCGTGTTCGAGCTTCGGATGATGGGTCACCCGAAGGCGGATCCCAATGTGGTGTGGAGCGAGCTCACTCACGACTACTTGAGAATTCGCCCCCACCCCGAGCTCTCCTGGTGGGCGATGCGCGGCCAGCTGATCGACGCACCCGGCTACATGATGAACTACGCCGTCGGGGCGATCCTCAGCGCCGCGATCCGGGCCAGGACCCGCGAGATCCACGGCCCAACCAGCGCCGGTGACTCCACCTGGTACGGGTGGATCGCCCCACGACTCTTTCGCTATGGGCTGGAGCGTCCCAGTCGCGAGGTCATCGAGGAGTTTCTGGGAGGACCGGTATCCCCCGTCGCGCTGCTCGACGACATGCGGCGCATGAGCACCCCTGATCATCCCGAAGGAAAGTGAGCGATGAGGACGGAGGCGCCAGGAGAAGCGCATCCCTTCGGTTCCTCATCCCGAGCTCAGCGAGGGATCTACCCTTCCGTCTTCGAGAACGAATCCTCCGCAAGATCCAGCCAATCAGCGTTTACCGACTCCACTAGCCGGATCTTCTTCTCCCGAGACCAGCCCTTGATCTGGTGCTCCCGATCAAACGCGGATCGGGCACTAGGCGTCTCCTCGAAATAGACCAGGCGGGTGACTTCGTACCGTCGGGTGAACCCAGCGACCTGACCGATACGATGCTGGTAAACCCTGCGCAGGAGGTTCCGGGTTACCCCTGTGTACAGCACTCGTGAGTGGCTTGCAAGGATGTAGACAAAGAACTGCGCCATAGGCACAATTCAGGGATGAACCCTCAAGGGATCATCAACCAGACTGGCTAGATCCTTCGCTGCGCTCTGGATGAGGATGAAGGCGCGATCGCTGTTCTCAGGATGACAGTGAGTGGAGACTTTAGACCCTAGACCCTAGACCTTTCCCGCAAACCTCCCCAGCCTGAAAAACCCGATGTCATGCCCCGTCTCGCCTCGATGCGCCAGATCGGCCATAATCTCCCCCACCACGCTACAGAACTTGTAGCCGTGACCGGAGAACCCGGCGGCAATGGCCACTTCAGGGTGTTCCGGATGCAGGTCGAGGATGAAGTGACGATCCGGACTGTTGGTGAACAGGCACCCCTTGAGCATCAGGGTCGGTCCCGCTCCATCGGGGAAGTAGCGCTGGGCAAAGGCGCGTAGCAGCTCCTCGTCTTTCGGATGGGGCTCGCGATCCACCGTGTCCGGATCGACCTGCTCGCCCAGATGGTGGTACTTCCCGAACTTGAAGCCGGGGACGAGGAAGCTGGGGAACCCATAGTAGCGGCCTTCCTCGACTTCGATATTGAAGACCGGGAAGGCGCCCATGGCGAAGTGCCGGGGCTGGATCGGTTGGAGCCACGCCACTACCTGGCGCTCCGGGATGGCAAGCTGAGCCAGCTCCGGCACGAGCTTCGATGCCCAGGGTCCGGCGCAGATGACCAGCCGGCCGGCTTCGTATCGTGCCCGATCCGTGCGCACCCACGCCCGGCCTCCCGCAATTCCCCATTCCAGCACCGGCTCCCGGCAGTGCACCTCCGCCCCGCGCGTGAGCGCCTGGGTGACGTGGGCGACGTTGCAGCGTTCTGGCAGCAGGAATCCGCCGTCCGGCTGGTACAGGCACTGCATCGTCCGAGGTAAGCCGTAGCCGGGAAATCGGCGGTGCAGCTCGGCGCCATCCATCACCTGATGCGGCAATTCGTGCAGCTCGCTCGATTTGAGCGCGCCCTGGAAGATCGGGCTACCGGGCGGCCCGGCGTCCACGCTTCCGGTGATGTACAGGAGTCGCTCGCCGGAGCCGCTCTCCAGCTCGCGCCAGAGCTCGTACGACCGGCGCAGCAGCGCCACGTACGTGGGATGCTCCCAATAGGCGAGCCGGATGATTCGGGTGAGTCCGTGGGAGGAGCCGTACTCGTGGACCAGGTCGAAGCGCTCGAGTCCGAGCACCCGGAGACCTCGGCGGGCGAGATGGAATAGCGTTGCGCTACCCATCCCGCCGAGGCCGAGCACGATCACGTCGTAAGGATGGACGGGACCTCCTCAGTTGCCGGCGAAGCTGACCTTTACGATCCCCCCGTTGCCGCACACCAGCCAGCCGGCCTTGCGGCTGGCGAACCCGACCGACCAGCAATTCGCGATGCCGGAAAGCGGGGACCAGGTGTCGCCTTCGTCGGGTGACCAGGCCGCGCCGCCCGGCCCGGTGGCGACCACGGTGAGCCTTAGCTGCCCCGGCACATAGCTCAGACCATAGACGGCCCCGGGGAAAGGCGTTGACGTTGCGAGGGTCCAGGTAACGCCACCGTCTGCCGAACGCGCCACGTTGTCCTGGGTTTCGGTGCTCGCGACCACGTCGCCTCCGCCGAGTATGCCATGGAAGCGGTCACGGAAATCCACGCTGACCACACCCGAGGTCGGCGTTCCCTGGGTGATCCCCGGTACATCGTGGGAGCTCCAGGAGTTGCCCCCATCCGTGGTGGAAAGGATTCTCGCCTGGGCGGCGCCGCCGGTTCCAATCCACGCCCGGTTCCCGGCCTGGGTGGTGACGCAGGTACCACTGGCGGCAAACCCGGCTTCACCCGCCTGGGCCGCGGGCAGCAGATCACCGATGTCCTCCCAGGTCTTGCCGTTCGTGGTCCTGATCACCGGGAAGCGACCGTCCTGGCCATCGGCGAAGGTGATGCCCCGGTCGGGGCTCCAGAAGTCGAAGCAATCGTAGAAGTTTCGGGGATCGGGCCCCGCCTGGAACTCCAGGTTCCAGGTTTCGCCCCCGTCCCTCGTCTTGTAGATGCGGTTATCCGACCCCTCGCCCGCCGAGAGCAGATAGGCAATCTTCTCAGTTACCCCCTGCACATCTCGGAACTCGAGCCCTTCCGCGCCGGGAATTACCCGGGATAGCCAGGTGTCTCCGCCATCCGTCGTTAGTGCGAACGTCCCGCCGGCGGCGCTGGCCCAGACCACCCGGTCGTTGACCGGACTCACCGAGAAGAATCTCTCGGTGGTGCCGCTGACCTGCGGCGTCAGGGTTGGCCCGTCGCTCGAGGGGACTTGCCCAGGGGTCTGGAAGAAGGCGGTCGTGGGCTCGAAGCTGCCGGAGCAGGCGACCACGAGGAGAGCGGCCACACCGGTTCCGGTGGCGGCAATCGAGAGCGAGCGAAGCATGGGGGGTCTCCGAAGGGGGTGTCGGGGTTTCGTCAGACTTACCGCGCACCGTGGAGCCCCGCAAGATGGTGCCAAGTATGGCACTCACGTGGAGAGCGGAATAAAGTTGACTGTGCTAACGAAGCCGGCACCTTGCCGTCAGACTTCTTGACCACCCCAAAGAACCGTACGATCCATCCGGAAGGAGTTTTGCCGATGCGCCGAGCTCACAGGGCCACAATGGCGTCTGCCATGGCGGGCAGCCTGCTGATACTGGGGATGAGCGCCTGCAGCGACTCGAGCAACCCCTCGGGCGCCACCGTGCTGTCGGTGACGGAAACCAACGATATCGCCGACGCCACCGCGGACGAGGTGGATCAGGCAGTAGGCTCGATCGCGACCGCGTTCTACGCGCCTACGGGCGGCGGCTGCGCCACCGTCAACAACACCACCGACACCGATGCCGACGGGGCCCCCGACGACGCCACCTTCACCTTTGCCCTTCCGGCCTGCAGCTTCACCGGGTTCCGGGGCGGCACCCTCGAGATCACCGGCACCATCAACATCAGCGATCCCACACCCAGTGGCGCCGACTTCAACTATCTGGCAACGCTCACCGATTTCCAGTTCAAGCTGACCAGCCCCCTCGCGATCCGAACCTTCACAGCCACCCGCAACGGCACCCGTGCCCTGAGCGGCAACGCGGCCGGTGTCTCGCTGAGCAACAACATCACGCTGGTTCGGAGTGCTCCCAACCGGGCCGACGCCACCATCAGCCACAACCTCCTGCTCAGCTTCACGCCGGCGGCGGGCGAGGTCCTCGCGCTGGGGCAGCCGCTGCCCAACGGGACTTTCACCAAGAGCGGGACCTTTACCTGGAGCCGGGGCAGCATCACCCGAACCTTTACCGTGACGACGGTGGACCCGCTGGTGTGGGACGCCTCCTGTACTACCGACCGAAAGATCGTCGCGGGTGAGATCCATGCCACCCTGGCCGATGGCGGCTACATCAAGACCGTATGGACCGGCTGCGGCGAGGAGCCGACCCGGAGCTTCGTCCCGGCGGCATTAGCAACCCTGCCGCGCTTACTTGGGCATCCCCTCCGGGGTCACGTAGGCGGCCGTGATTCCCCCGTCCACCCGGAAATCGGCCCCGGTGATGTAGGACGACTCGTCTGACGCGAGGAACAGGGCGGCTTGGGCGATCTCGCGGGGTTCGCCGAAGCGGCCCATCGGGATGTGCACCAGCCGGCGCTGCCGTTTCTCTTCGGTGGAGAGGAACTTCTCGAGGAGAGCGGTCCGCACCGGACCGGGGGAGAGCGCGTTGGCCCGGATCCGCTCGCGTGCGTGAATGACCGCGATCTCCCTGGTCATGGAGAGGACGGCCCCCTTCGATGCGGTGTAGGCGATCTGCGGGGTGGCTGCCCCTACTGTGGCCACGAAGCTCGCAACGTTGATGATGGAGCCGCCGCCGGCCTCCCGCAGATAGGGAATGCCGGCCCGGCAACAGCGGGCCACGCCCTTCACATTGATGTCGAGCACCAGATCCCAGATCTCGTCTGGAGTGTTCACAACGCCGTCGTCGTCACCCGGCG
>DASYVW010000574.1:0-1768 GCA_035936675.1 Gemmatimonadales bacterium | reverse complement strand
AGTGAAGGTGTGGCGGAGGAGATCCGAATCAGCTTCAAGATGCGCATCCAGGAGCGCGGCAATGGATACCGGGTTTCCATTGTTTCGAGGCGGTCGGGGGAATGGAAGAAGCAGGAATGACTCAACCAACCAACATCACATGGAGGGTATTATGCGCGCGTACCTGGCTCTGGGTCCTCTGTCGCTGATTCTCCTCACCGGTACCATCGCCTACCCGAAAGCGCCGAGTATCAAGGGCACCTACCGGCTGGTCTCGCGGGATATGGCCGACGGTACCAAGCAAGTCCCCCCGAATATCGTGGGCCTGATCACGTTCACGACCAAGTACCGCAATTTCAACATCTACTGGAAGGGAGCCAATGGGAAACCGGTGTCCATCTCGAACATCGCGACCTACGAGCTCACCGGCAAAGAATACCGCGAGACCAACGTCTATTACGCCATGAACGACGAGGCCGGCGGCAAGGGGATCAGCTACGATCTGTCGGCCACGAGTGGCGCCTCCCCGGCGGCGATAAAGGGCATCCGGGTCGAGATGAAGCTCCCGCTGCACGATGAGCCCACAGTGGTCTTCGACGGCAACAGACTGACGGCAACAAAGGAGGGGGCCTTCGTCGACCACTGGGTGCGGGTTCCATAAGGTGTCTCTCGGGCTCTGGCTGCTGCCATAGGGCGCGGCCAGACGCCCGTGGAGCGAGCGGCTCGTCGCCACACTCGCTGGTGAGCGCCGCGGCAAGTGCGAGCGCGGATGTAGACAGGCAGCTCATTCTTTGGGACTGAAGCTGTAGGTTCCATCCCAGGCGAAGTTGAAATCACCTAAAGGCGAAACATCGGCCCTCGCGTGAAACCAGGTGAACTTCCCAGTCCCACCGGAGAAGGTGCACACCCCAATACCCGTCACGAGACTGAGTTCGCAGTGACCGAACGCGGCGTTGTTCCCCGGGCCCGGCGGGTCGAGGACCACGTCGGTGTTGAGGAAGCCGTTCAAGTCAGCACCGCTAGCGTAGGTGATCGTCGCCCCCTCGAGCTGCTTGAGAGTCGAGGACCTGATGGTGCAGGTCTCACCGGCCAGGCCGTGGTAGTCCGAGCAATTTTTCACCACCCGGAAGATCCCGCTTCTCGCGAACTCTACTCCCGGTACGAGCTGCGGCGGTGCGGTCGTGTCTGAGCAGGCTGCGAGGACGACAGAGGCGCTGATGGCGGTGGCCAGAAGAAGTACGCGGTGGAGCATTGGATCATCTCCTGAACTGAGGAAGGGGCCCTCGGCGGGTGCCCAGCTGGTTCGCTACTTCGCGGTACGGGGGCTAAGTTAGAGGCACCCGGTAGGAGGCCAGTCAAAGACCCGTCAAACGGAGCAGCATGCTCCACCTCAAGACGTTCGGCGGACTCTCCGTAGACATCGACGGCACCCCTGGCACCGGCGCGGCGCAGCAACGAAAGACCTTGGGACTGCTCGCCCTCCTTGCCGCCGCGGGCCCCCGCGGCCTCAGCCGGGACAAGCTCATCGCCGCCCTGTGGCCCGAAACCGATGCCGAGCACGGGCGCAGGCTTCTCCGCCAGGCCTGCTACGCCCTCCGCCGTGATCTCCACACGCCCGACCTCTTCCTCGGATCGATTCAGCTCCACCTCAATCCCGCTGTGATCTCGAGCGATGTGGAGGCGTTCGCCGACGCGCTGAAGCAGAACAATCCAGCCGCAGCGGTCTCGTGCTACCCGGCGCCATTTCTGGACGGCTTCTACCTGAACGGGGGTGGGGAGTTCGAGGACT
>DASYVW010000573.1:0-5778 GCA_035936675.1 Gemmatimonadales bacterium | reverse complement strand
CGGCACACGCCGCGGCCATGACGCCCGCGGGTCGACCGCCGGTCAGAACGATCCATCCGCGCTCAGCCACGAGTGCTCCGAGCTCGCGAGCCGCTGCCAGGCTCCCGCTGCTGGCCAGACCCGCCCCCATGATCCCGATGATGGGACGGCGACCGCCGCCGCTCTGCTCGCGTTCCGCCAATTCGGCCCCGAATCTATGGTGATCGGGTTCCCGGGCCAGGCCCGGTCGGGGCGCGGCCGAGCTCCGCGATTTGCGCGGCATGCCTCGCCTCATGCTGGCCCAGGAACAGAATCCACTGATACAGGTCGAGCGACCCCAACAGCGGGTGCGAAAACGTGAGCCCACCCAGCGCCAGCCCATCGCCGGATCGAATCGCGGCCAGCAGCGCTTCTCGCGACAAGGCCAGCGCGGCCAGTCCCTGAGCCGCGGTGTACTCTCCGCGGGGGGCCACCGGGTCGGGCGCCACGAGGCGCCGGTCGCGCCGGGTAAGATCGTAGGCGTCCAGACTGCCGAGCAACGATCCGGTCTCTCGCTCCTCGGGAATCCCCACCCGCCGCCCGCGCTCGATGGTCCGCGCGAGCAGCCGGGCAATGCCGCTCTCCACCCGATGCAGATGCTCCAGCACCTCGGCGATAGACCAGGCGCCGGTGTGCATCCGCACATCCCGGAGCGGCTCCGGAACGGTGGACACCGCGACCAGGAGCGCCGTTCGTTGGGCGGTGGCGTAGTCGACCAGCTCGGCTAAACGGGGGTGCATTAGTTCTCCGGCTTGCTTCCCTTTCCCGGTTCACCCGGATAGAGTCGATGAAGGGAAGCGCACACTCGAATGGAGAAAAACATCATGACAACCAGAACGGCATCCCCACCGCAGGCTCAACGCTCGACCCGGCCCAGCCGCGACGGTGCGGCCACGCAGCTCTTTGCCACCAAGAATGACCTTTCGCCGAGCTCCCGGGCGCAGGTCTCGGCGCTGCTCAACCAGCGTCTGGCCGATTGTATCGATCTTCAGACCCAGTGCAAGCAGGCGCACTGGAACGTGAAGGGCCCCAGCTTCATCGCCCTGCACAAGCTCTTCGACGAGGTCAATGAGGACGTCGAGGAGTACGTCGACCTGCTGGCCGAGCGCATCGTCCAGCTCGGAGGCGTGGCTGAGGGCACGGCTCGCGCCGTGGCCTCGCGTTCGAGGCTCGAAGAGTACCCCGATCTGGTCAAGGGCCAGGAGCACGTGGACGCGCTCTCGTCCGCTCTGGCAACGTTCGGCCACGGCACCAGGGTGGCCATCAACGAAGCGGATGAGCTGGGCGACCCGGCCACCGCGGACATTCTAACCGAGATCACCCGTGGTATCGACAAGTGGCTGTGGTTCGTCGAGGCCCACCAGCAGGACACCAGAGCACGCACGGATCAATAAGCAGCGCGGAGCGAAAGACCTTGGTGCGCCTGGCCGGATGATCCCGTAGCTCCATGGGGCATCCAGTCAGGCGCACACTGCTTCTCTTCTTGGCGGGCGATACGGCTTCGATGTCCGAACTGTGGCGGAGGTCCGATCTTTCGCTCGTGGTTCCGGATGCGTCCCTACTGCCCCGCGTGCGGTCTTCCGCTCGAGCGCGGGGACCAGGGCTTATTCTTCCCGTTCTCCAAAACACTGTTCCTTGCCTTCGACTCGCTTTTCCGTCCAGCCACACCGGACGAGCTTTCCTGACGCCCATTCGAATCCCCCACCAGCCGCTCACGTAGGGAGAGGAGCGAGCGCTGGTTTCCGTCTCCCCCGAGGGCACGATGCGGATTCGACTCACGGTGTTGGCCGGCGTCTCACTTTCCCTCCTGCTATTACCGCTCCGGCTCGCGGCCCAAGGGGCTAGGGCCGAGCTCCTTGCCGCGGACCGGGCAGCCTCGGACCTGAGCAGCGACTCCGGATTGGTTGCCACATTGGTCAAATCACTGGACCGGGATGGGGTGCTGCTCTGGCCCGGCGCCCCGGTCGTGGTCGGGGCCGAGCAGGCTAAGCGGTTGATGGTGGCGATATCGACTCCCGACACGACGCGTCTTACCTGGCAGCCGCTCGGTGTCGAGCTGGCTCGCGATTCGACGCTGGGTGTTACCTGGGGGGTTGCCGTGATAACGCCCAGACTGACTCCCGGTGCACCACACCTTGGCCGCTACACGGCAGCCTGGCGGCGCGGCGACGGCCGATGGACCATCTCGGCCCTCCTCTTCACCGGCGTCAAACCGGTTGCCACCGGCCCGGCTCCGGGCATTCCCCTCTCGAGGTCGCCTGCTCGGGCGACCGGGCCGGCCGGCCATTTCGTAGCGGCAGACCTGGCCTTCGCTCGGCTGGCTGGTGACAGCAGCGCGGTGGTTGCATTTCGGACTTGGGCAGCACCAGAGGCAATCGTCTCCGGAGGATCCGGCCTCCTCACACGCGGGCCCGATGCCATCGCGAGCGGAGTTGCCGGCCCCGCAGTGTGGCGTTGGCACCCTGTTGCGGCCGGGTCGTCTCGAACGGGTGATCTCGGCTGGACCGCGGGTGAGGCCGTCATCAAGCCGGAGACGGGGGACCCGAGCTATTCCAAGTATCTCACCGTGTGGATCCGCCCTCCAGGCAGCCCGATTCGATTTCTCACCGATGGCGGCAACGCGCGCCCGGCCACCATCAATCCCCCGTAGGCACCACCGTCGCCTTCTCCACCATGAGCATGACGGTACGCTTCGGGGCCCGGGTCCGGTGCACGACTCCTTTCGGCACGACGAAGGCCTGGCGGGGTGAAAGCTCCACGGTCTTTCCTTCCAGGTCGATGAGCAAGCGACCATCCACGACGTAAAAGAACTCGTCCTCTGCGTCGTGCTTGTGCCAGTGATACTCTCCGCGAACGACCCCCAGGCGCACGATGGAATCGTTCACCTGGCAGAGTGTCTGGTTGTACCACTGATCGGTACACGCATCCACCAGAGCAGGTACATCGATGCGTTCCAGCGCGTCGAATAGAACGTTGAGGTGGGTCGCGTAGGGATAGGGGGATGTGTCAGCCACAGCTCCTCCAGGCTTCAGACGTGATCGGCTACCTCTGTTACCCCTTGCTCTCGCGCGCAGTGGGCACAGCAGTAGAACGTTCCCTTGGCCTCTATCCCGTGGCCAATGATCCTGCACTCGCAGTGCTGGCACACCGGGGCGAGCTTCTGAATCGCGCACTCGAAACTGTCGAACGTATGGGTGTGGCCGGCAGCGATCACCTGGAAAGACAGATAGTAATCGTTGCCGCAGACCTCACATCGAGCCATGGAACCCTCCTGTGTCGCTAACGCGATCCGGATTGAACGGAACCGGCGGCCAGCGGACCCACCACCGTGGTCCACTCTCGCACCCACCAACGCCTCACCAACCCCGCGGTTACGTAAGGATCTGTCTGCGCGAATGCCTCTGCCGGTGCGGGTGACGCCGCCTGGAAGAGCAGGATGGCGGCGTCGGCGGGACCCGCAAGCGCGCCACCCAGGATCAGTTCCCCGCGCTCGACGAACGGCTGCGCGTAGTCCAGGTGCGCCGAGCGGAGTGGCACGCGGCGAGTGATGTAGTCGTCCACGACATCATAGAAAAGGAGATAGTGCACGATACCTCCCGCATGAGGCTACCAGGGCCCCTTGAAGCACCCCTTCCATGGTTGCGACGCGAAACGCCGACCTTTCAACTCTACCTGATGGGAGGTGGGGAGCAAGTTGTCGGGCGGCTACAGAACGGTAGCACCTGTCTGCACCAAGAGTTGCCGGAGCAGCGAGCGGTGACAGCGGGATTCGTCGGGGCAATAGCACCCGACCGAGAAGTTCGCCTGGGCCGACATGGTTTCCCTACCGGTTTCCGGGGCGGCCGCGCCGGAGGGCGGCGCCAAGTACCGCTCCGACCAACGCCAGCACCGAGTAGACGCCCAGAAAGACAAGGCCCAGGGGCCAGAGGCTGCCACTCGCCGGATCTGCCAGCACCCCGCCGAGGATGACGAGCACCTGGCCGGCGAAAATGCCTAGCGCCACGGCGGGCCAGTGGAGCGGGAGGATGAGACCGCCAAGTGCTCCCGTGGCCAGCAGCGCTCCAGCGTAATAGCCGCCCTCCGCGTCCCATGGCTCGGAGTGTCCGGTAATCCACGGCGACAACAACCAGATGGCGGCCCCAAGTATGAGGCCGATGAGAAATGCCGACCAGCGGCGAGGGTTCATGCTTCTTCGGCCGGTGCCTCGCGGGAGCGGAGAAAGATCCACCCGGCTACGATGGCGATCGCGTACAGCACGATACCCGTGAGGTACACGGCTCCACCGACGGTCTGGTCCCGTTCGAGCCAGCCGGCATGATCGAGCAGGAATGCCCAGTCATGCTCGCCACTACCGACCAGCGGCAATTCCTGGGCGCGGGCGTCTCGCACATAGACCGAGATGTTCCAGCAGTTCTGCCCCAGCCACCAGACCGGCACCGTGGCACCGTGGCGGTCGCCGCGACGCCACAGCGCCACTGCGAACACGGCCGGCACGATAAGTTGGAAGAGGGTTCCACCCAGAACGGCCAGGATCTCACCATCGAAGGCGAACACCAGATGACCGGTTTCATGAATCGCGAGATCGAGGCTGTCGAGCCAACGGTAGGTGCCCGGGGAAATCAGGCAAAGCCAGCCGTACACCGCCAGAACTACGGTGAGGGCGGTCCGCCAGCGCCGCTCACGAGCGGGATAATGCAGCACGGTCTCCAAGTCAGTAGTGGGCAAATCGGCCATAGGCCGCTGGAGCCTACGCGACCGGCAGACTAGGTTCGGGAGAACGAGCCCTCAGCCGCGAGCGTCCCTATGGTGACCATACTCCGCAGACCAGCCCTCATTCTCATAGTGGCGGCAGCATGCCACAGCGGCGCGCCCGGCGGCACGCAACCGGCAAATCAGACGCGGGCGCGCATCGAGAACAGGGCCTCGCTCGACGTGGACATCTCAGTGCGCCGGAATGATGGCCGGTTGAGCCGCCTGGGCTTTGTACCGGGGGGCGAGACCGCCGTCTTTGCCCTGCCGCCCAGTGTCACCGCCGGCGCCGCATGGGTTCGGTTCGAGGCCAAGCCGGTCCGCTCATCGGGCGAGCCGGTCGTGAGCGAGCCGTTTCCGGTGACGATGGGCGAGGAGATCACCTGGTCGGTGCCGCCGCAGTAAGCTGGGAGTCAGATGCTGGGAGCTAGAGGGTCGGCAGCTCCTACTCAAAAGTGCTCCGGGTGGGGATCGAACCCACAAGGGAGAATAGTCCCAGCGGATTTTAAGTCCGCAGCGTTTGCCATTTCGCCACCGGAGCCCGTCGGCGAGGGAATATACCGCGCTAGGCGGGTATCGTCTCCCGCCGGACGCCCCCGGACGCCCGCGTGCTCCACATTGCCGGATGGCGCCCGAAGCGCGCCGCGAAGTCGCCCCCGATCTCCGCCACGATCCGGGCCTCCCGCTCCCGGGGGACGAGCACCACGACGGCGCCACCCCAACCCGCTCCTGTGAGCCGTGCGCCGTACGCCCCATGCTGCAGCGCGGAAGCCACGATGAAATCCGCTTCCGCAATGGTGGACTGATAATCGTCCCGCAGGGACTCATGGCCTTCCACCAGAAGCTGGCCCAGCCGAGTCAGGTCGCGAGTGGCCAGGGCGTTGGCGGCGAGACGCGTACGTGCGGTCTCGGTGACGACATGGCGAACCCGCGGCACCAGTGGTGGCGGTAGTCGCCGTTCCATCTCGGGCAGGTCCGACGGTGAGAGCTGCGCGAGGTGCTGGAGTGCAG
>DASYVW010000572.1:0-1932 GCA_035936675.1 Gemmatimonadales bacterium | reverse complement strand
CCGTCAGCGGTCTTACGGGCGCCCGACGACAGACGCGGCGGAGCGAGGCAGGAGTTCATCGCCGATCTGAAGCTGGTGGCGGCGTATCTGAACCGCGCACACTCCGGTCGGGTTTGATCGCAGCCCCGGGACCTATCCCATGGTGATCGGCAAGCTGCTGGCCCGCAGAGGCATCCTGTCCAAGCGGGAGCAGGAGATTCGCGCTCGGGAACAGGAGCTGCTTGAGCGCCTGGCCACCGCCCTCGAACGCTTCGGCTCCGACGTAGCCGCCGACGACCTTCGCCGATTCCAGGAGGCCCGCGAGCAGCTCACCGGCCTCTTCCTCCTGGTGATCGCAGGCGAGTTCAACTCCGGCAAATCCAGCTTCATCAACGCCCTGCTCGGCGAGCGAATCCTGCCCGAGGGCGTCACGCCCACCACCGACCGGATCAACATTCTGCGCCACGGTCCCGCGGTGTCGGAGCTGCTCCGCGCGGCGTACCTGCTGGAGCGTACCCACCCAGCCGACGTTCTCCGCGAGATCAACATCGTCGACACCCCGGGAACCAACGCCATCATCCGCCGGCACGAGGAGCTGACGCGTGACTTTGTCCCTCGCTCCGATCTGGTCCTGTTCGTGACCTCGGCCGACCGACCGTTCACCGAGAGCGAGCGGGGATTCCTGGAGCAGATCCGTCAGTGGGGGAAGAAGATCGTCTTCATCGTCAACAAGATCGACATTCTGACCCGGCCGGAAGAGCGCGAGGAGGTTGTTCGCTACGTGAGCGAGCACGCCGCGGCACTGTTGGGAGAAGCACCCCAGATCTTTGCCGTCTCGGCTCGTGAGGCGCAGGAGGCACGGGGTGGCGGCAAGGACGGGAAGGACCGAGAGAAAGAGGAGCTGTGGAGCCAGAGCGGGTTCGGTGAGGTCGAGGACTACTTGCTCAACACATTGGACCAGGAGGAGCGAGTCCGACTCAAGCTGCTCAATCCGCTCAATGTCGGGCTCCGGCTCGCCTCGAAGTACAAGGACGCGACATTCGAGCGCCTCAAACTCCTGGCGCAAGACGTGGAGGCAATCCAGAACATCGACCAGCAGCTCGCGCTCTTCCACCAGGAAATGTTGCGGGACTTCGAGCCTCGACTGGCCCGGCTGGACGTCCTGCTCGGCGACATGGAACGGCGGGGAACCCGGTTCTTCGATGAGACCATCCGGATCGGCCGGATCAAGAGTCTCATGGACAGCGAAGGAGTGAAGCGGGCCTTCGAGCGGGAGGTCATCGGCGAGACCACGCGCGAGATGGAGGACGAGGTCAACCGGGTCATCGACTGGATCGTGGAGCGAAACCTCCGGCTATGGCAGGACATCAGCGGCTACATCGAGCGGCGCCAGCTCACCCGGCACCGAGAAGGGATGATCGGCGACGTGGGGCCAAGCTTCAGCTATAACCGCCAAGCCCTGCTCGACTCGATCGGCCGGGTGTCGCGGGAGGTGGTCGGGAGCTACAACCGGGACACCGAGTCGCGCGCCATCGCCAATGACATCCAGGGCGCCTTTGCGACCACTGCGCTCGCCGAGGCCGGAGCGCTCGGGCTGGGAACCCTGGTGATCACCGTCGTCACTGGCGCGGCAGCCGATCTCACCGGAATCCTCCTGGCGACGGTCCTGGCCGTTGGCGGGTTCTACGTGCTGCCCCGAAAGCGACGCCAAGCCCAGCGCGACCTTCAGCGCCGGATCGCCGAACTGCGCACCCGCCTCAAGGACGCGCTTACCCGCCAAGTGCATCTCGAGCTGGAGCAGTCCACCGGCCGGATCAACGAGGCGATTGCGCCCTATCGCCGTTTCGTGCAGAGCCAGCAGCAGCTGCTCCACGAAGCCAGGGGCGAGCTGGTCGCCACCGAGGACGCCTTACTGCGGCTGCGCTCCGACATCGAGAAGCGCTAGCGGCAGGG
>DASYVW010000571.1:0-8021 GCA_035936675.1 Gemmatimonadales bacterium | reverse complement strand
CCTTCGAAGTGACCCCCGGACTGGAACCACCGCACGACCACGTCCCGTACGGGATGCCCGGTCGAGTCCTCCGCCGCAGCCGTGAGTCGAACCGTGTCGCCCACTTGGACGGCGACTTCGGCGGGTTCCACCCTCACGGTTGCGAGGCTGGGGGAGACCGGCGCGGAGACGGCGGGTTGCTGCTGGAGAGCAGCCAGCGTCCACAGGACGTGGTACATCTGATCCTCGGTGAACAGGTTCTCGTGGGGAGATTTGGTCGCGGGAATGTACACGATGCGGTGGGAGCGGGGAACGGCTAATTTAGACGGGAAGGGTGGGAAAGACGTCTTTTCCCGACCTTCCCGACCTTCCCGTCCTGGAGAACTCATGCGGGTGGAATGGACGTCGTACAGCTCGCCCATCGGCGCGTTGACGGTCGTGGAGTGCGAAGCCGGCCCGCTCGTGATCGAGTTTCCCAATCGCGCCGTCACCATCAAGTGGGCGGTGCGTTTGCGAGCCGCTGTACCCGAGCTGCACATATCTCAAGGCACCTGCCGGACCACGACGGCCTGGCTCGATGAATACTTTGCAGGCTCACCCCGGCCCTGGGCCTACCCCGACTACCTGAAGCGCTGGTTTGATCTTTCGCCGGCTCAGACGGCAGTGTTCAAGACCCTGCGCAAGATCCCCCTGGGAGAAACTCGCTCCTACGACGACATCGCTCGTGCCACCAAGCTTCACCCAAGACAGATCGGGTGGCTGGTGTCGGCCAACCACCTCGCCATCCTGATCCCATGCCACCGGGTGGTCGGGAAGGATGGTGGCCTGGTCGGATACGGCGGGGGCATCGCCAAGAAGCGCTGGTTGCTCGACCATGAGTTGCGGGCGGCGGGGGTGGTGCTTCGCTGAGACTAGGGTCTAAAGTCGAGGGTCTAGGGTCTACGAAGACCCTCGACCCTCGACCCCTCCTTATTGACAAAACCGTTTCCAAGCATGACCTTATGACATGCAAGACGCGGTGCCTCCCTTTTATTTTTGAAGAGGTCTGGCCGATCGGACAATTTGTCCGGGCGGCTTTTTTTAGGGGTTTTTTAACCCGGCCAATCCGGCTGGGGGTTCCCCCGGAGCCTTAGGGCTCCCTTTCAAGAGGTTGCAGCAATGGCGAAGGGCACGGTCAAGTGGTTCAATGACGCAAAGGGGTTCGGCTTCATCGCGCAGGATGGTGGTAAGGATGTGTTCGTGCATCACACGGCTATCATCGCGGACGGCTTCCGCTCGCTGTCCGAAGGAGACAACGTCGAGTTCGAGGTGGTTGAAGGCCCGAAAGGCCTCCAGGCCTCGAACGTCCGTAAGGTCTGAACACCCCAGCGCCCTTCCCGTTAGATCCTCCAATCAGCCCAGACCCCCGCTGCCAACTGGCGGGGGCCCAGGTGTCTCCAGTTCCAACCAAACCAGCCGATAATCCAGACCGTAATCCGGGCCGCCCCATCTGATCGAGGTCGTGCTGTCGCATGCTCATACCAGGCCGTGTCCTCGCGCTCGCCAGCCTCTTGTTGCTGCTCGTCGCGGGCCCCGCGACGGTCGCCCTGGCACAACCTGACACCACAGCGCTGCAGTTCCTGGGATTTCGGGCCGGCGCCAGGCTGGAGGAGCTGAGCGCACAGCTGCGGCGCATGGGCGGCGGTCCGTTGCGATGCCGGCGGTCCAGGGTAGATCCCCGGGTGATGGAGTGCCGGGGCGCGCTGCACGAGCCAGAGCTTGGCGGTGTAGTGGAGCTGTGGGTCTCAGCCATCGACAGCACCGCCGGCGTCATCACGCTTTCCGGCATGGTGGTGCCGGACCAGCTCGACCGCTGGCGGCAGGCTCTACAGGAGCGATACGGGCTCGTGGGATCAAAGGTGCAGGGCACCCAGCGGATGCTGCAGTGGGTGCGCCGGGGCCGGATGTTGCGTTTGACATGGAGACTGGAAGGCTCGGGAAGAATCGCGTCGGTGAGCCTGGTGGATGGACGGGTGCTCGATGACTGGGGGCGGGCCCGCCCCTCTCCGGCGGCGCGACCTTCAACCAACCAGGGAAGCCGCCGACCTCAGCTCGTGAGCCGGACCAGGTAGCTCCCCTCCGTCTCTTCCAGTGTGTAGTCCCGGACGACAGCACCCGATGCCTTCAAGGTCCGAAGCAGGACGCGCACCCGAGTTCGAACCGGGGCGCCCCCGCCTCCTCGTCCACGGCCAGTGATGAGCCGAACGACTGCGCCCGGCCGGGCTTTGGCCTGGGCCCGGAGAAAACGCTCGGCGTTCGCGCCGGCTTCCAGGACTGTCTGGCCGTGCAGGTCGAAGGTCGCGTCGGCGGAGCGGTCGGTCCAGTCGCGCATGGCTGAAGTTTGTGGGGAACCGACCGTTCCCGTCCAGATTGGGAGTACACACGTGCACTTTTCGCAGGCTGTTGGACTTCATTCGAAGCGTGTCGGCTGCCAGAGCCCGCGCTGGGCGCGCCTCGCGTGTCCTCTCCTCACGTGGCTGACTCTCGTCCTCTCGGCCTGCAACTTTTCCGGGGCTCCCATTCGGATCGGCTTGGCCGGCTCGTTGAGTGATCCGGTAGGCCTGCCCATGAAACGCGCGGCCGAGCTGGCCGTCGAGCAGATCAATGCGGAAGGTGGGATCAGGGGCCGTCCCCTCGAGCTGGTCGAGCGGGACGATTACGCCGATCCCGACTCCGCGGTCTTTGTCGCCACTGACCTCTACGAGTCCGGCGTGTCAGCCGTGATCGGCCATCTATTCTCCAGCACCACGCTGGCCGCGGCTCCGGTCTACAACGGCGGCTCTGAACCGGTTGCGGCCATCTCACCATCGTCGTCATCCCCCGACGTGAGCACCGCCGGAGACTACACCTTTCGCATCTGCCCGAGCGACCTGGCCCACGGCGTCGCTCTGGCTCGTTGGGTGCGCGACACCCTACGGCTCGAGCGCGGAGCGATGCTCTACCTGAATGATCAGTACGGCCGCGGTGTCCGGCAGATGTTCGTGCGGGAGTTCACCCGCCGCGGTGGGATCCTGGTGGCCGTCGACCCCTACCTCGGTGATATCCCGGATGTGGGAGCCTACCTGGACCGGCTGGCGAAGATCGGCGGGGTGGAGTTCCTCGTGGTCGCGGGGAATCGGGGCGAAGGCGAGGAAATTCTTCGCCAGGCCCGGCAACGAGGACTCCGGATGCCAGTGCTGGGCGGCGACGGACTGGAAGGAATCGAAGAGGCGGGCGCAATCGCCGACGGTGTCTATCTCTCGTCTGCCTATCTCCCCACCATCGCATCACCGGCCAATCGGGCCTTCCTTCAGGCCTATCACAAGAAGTTCCCCACCGCCGGCTTGCCCAACCAGCCGGCCGCGGCGACCTACGATGCGGTATATCTGCTGCGGAACGTCATCGCCAGAGCCGGACCCGAACGAGAGGCCGTGCGTCGCGAGTTGGCGCAGGTCGGGACCGGGGGGCCGGCGTTCCAGGGCGTCACCGGAACGGTCGCCTTCGATGCTCGGGGCGACGTTCCCAATCAGGCCGTGTACATCGGCGTGGTACGCGACGGGGCCGTGCACCTAGCCGGGAACCAGTGATGCTGAGGAGCCTCCGGAGCCGCGTGCTCAGCGGGATGGTTGTCCTGATCGCCCTGGTGTTCGCCATTGCCCTGATCGGAGTGCGGACGATCCGATCGCTCGACCGGTCGGTTGACCAGGAGCTGTCGCTGTTGCTGGAGAGCACGGATCTCAGTAACGGGCTCATTGCATCGTTGAGCTCAGAGGTCCGCTCGGCCGAACAGTACCTCGTGCGCCCCTCGGAGACCGTTCGGCGCAGGTTCATCGATGATGGGGACTCGGCCTACGTCTACCAGCGGCGCTACCGGACCCTCAAAGCGCTGACCACGTCGGACCGCTACATCGTCAATAAGATTGCCTCCAATCAGGCAGGCCTGGAGGTGACGTACGCGACAGCCCACGCCCTGACCGATCTGGGAAAGCTCGAGGACGCACGCCGCCTGGCCGACCATGCCAGGGCACCGGCGGACACGCTCCTCGGAGACGTGCGCGCCCTGGCCCTGGCGCAAACCAACCGCTCGCTTGCCAGAGGCAACGAGCTCCGGCAGGAGGCGGGACGTCGCCGGTCGCTTCTGTGGCTGCTCTTCCTCGCCTCGCTCGGCATCGGCATCGGCACATCAGTCTGGACGGTGCGCTCGGTTGATGGGCCGCTTCGGCGGCTCGTGGCCGCGGCTGATCGGTTCGGGGCCGGCGATCTCAGGCGGGTTCAGCTGACCAAGATGCCCACCGAGCTCGACCAGCTCGCCCGTGCCATGGACGGCATGGCCGGGCGCCTTCGAGGCGTGGTGGTCTCGGTGGTGAAGGAGGCCAGCCAGATCGGCAACAGCGCCAGCGATTTCTCGGCGATGAGTGAGGAGCTCGCCGCCAGCAGCGGCGAGATCTCGACCGCCATGGTGAAGATCGCCTCCAGCGCCGAGCAGCAGGTGCGAGGGATGGAGAAGGCGGATGCCCTGCTGCTCAATCTCCGGCAGATCGCGGAGACCAACGCCACCGCCTCGGCCCGAATGGTGGAGCTGGGCGAGCGCATCCGGGAGCTCGCGGCGCGCCATCGGGTGGACGTGGCGGCAGCCGGCCAGACGCTGCTCGCTATCCGTGAAGTTGTGGGCACATCGGCTCGCCAGGTACAGGAGCTCTCCCGGCTGTCCGAACCGATCACCGACTTCATCGACCTCATTCGCCAGATCTCCTCCCAGACCAACCTGCTGGCGCTCAACGCGGCTATCGAGGCCGCCCGGGCCGGCGAACATGGACGCGGGTTCGCCGTGGTCGCCGAAGAGGTGCGCCGGCTGGCCGACTCGAGCTCGACCGCGGCGGAGGAAGTAGCCAAGACGGTTCAGTTCATCAGGAATCAGGTGCGCGATGTATCCGATACCATGGACGTGGGTTCGACCCGGGTTCAGGGCATCGAGGCGGTGGCCATGGCTGCAGCCCGGGCGCTGGAAGACATCGCGGCGGCAGTACAGGAGGTGCATACGGCTGCAAGCGAGGTCGTACGGGAAGCGGAAGCCAACCGGCAGATCGTCTCGCAACTTGGGGAGAGAACCCAGGAAGTGAGCAATGCCGCAACCGAGCACGCCTCGGCCAGCGAGGAGGTTACTGCAGCCGCAGAGGAGCAGACCGCTTCGACCGAGGAGATGGCGGCAGCGGCAGGCGACCTACTTCAAGGGGCCACCCGACTCACCGCGTTGATGCAGGATTTCAAGACCTGAGGAGGGAACTACCGCTTGCGGCCCGTCTTGGCCGCTTTCTTCACAGCCTTCACCGGCTTCATCCGCTTGACCGACTTGGCTTTGGCTTTGGCCTTGGCCTTCTGGGCCCGCTCGCGGTCCGCCGCCTTGTCAAGCCGCTTCTGTTGCGCTGCGTGAACCTCGGCAAGGAGCCGGTCTCCTTCCTCCATCCCCAGGAGCCCCCGGCGGGTGGCGTAACGGACCATCTCCTCCGCATCGGCCACCTCGAACTCGCCCACGCGCGCGGCAGCACGAATGATACTGCCCAGAGCATCGGCCACCGGACTGCGCAGAACGTTGGCGATCCCCGGAAGGGTCTCCAACAGGGTCGAGATCTGTGAACCGCCGAGTTCCGACACCACATATCCTCCTTAACCTGCCGACCCACGAGAGACTCTCACCCACTCCGACCCACGCCTGGGGGGCGTGAGAGGACGAATTCTCGCACTGAGGACAGAGTAGCGCTAGTAGTACTGAGGACTACTTCGTAATTCGGAGTTGCCCCCGCATGTCATACGCGCGATGGGGCAGACAGAAGAAGCCGTAGGCGCCGGGGGCTATCGCGGGGACCACGATCCGGTATTCGGCTCCCTCTGTCGTCAGCAGGGGGCTGCTCAGGTCAGCCGAACGCCGGCTCATGGCGCCATTCAGCGCCGCACGCCCAGTTTCGGACAGGCCAGCGCCCTCGAAGACGATGCTGTGGGGAGAGCCGCTGGCAACCCTGAAGAGGAGCACGTCGCCGGGGCGCGCCGTCACCTGGGCGGGGCTGAAGCGGTAAACCTCCTTGGCCGGGTTTGCATCCATCCGGATCTCATGAACTCGCTGAGCCACGACGACGGTGGCCGTGGAGAGGAGGAATCCGAGCGAACACACCGCAGTCTTAAGAATGCTGGGCATCTGATCTCCAGGTTGTTGCCAGGAAACGATAGACCTGCCTTTGCGCCAGGGCAGAATTTTCCGTAAGTTAAGTATGGGTGGGGATAGCCAGATTCGTGCCACTAGTCCCCCACCAGAAGGGCCGACTGTGGGACGTCGGGGCATCAAGGAGTACCGAGCGCCTGAAGCGCTGATTCTGATCGGGGCGGATCGGGACCAGAAACCTCTGGTCTGCCCCTCGTGCGGCTCGGTGGACGTCGAGCGAGTGCCCGAGCGACTGAGCTCCGAGGATGCGCCCGGCGGCCGAGTCACTCTACACTGTACTGCCTGCAGCCGGAGTGCCGCCTACATCGCCCGTACGCTTAACCGATCGTCCCTCCCCGAAGCACCTCGACCACACGAACCAGCGTAGCCGTCCCCAGGATTCCCTTACTTGGGCGAGGTGAAGAGCCGTCCCCACCGTACCGCCGTCAAGAATGGAATCGCTCGCCAACTGCCCGGGTCGTAGCTGAAGTAGACCACCAGGGGGCGCCCCCGGACGTTCTTCCGGGGGAGGAAACCCCAGTATCGGCCATCATACGAGCTGTCTCTATTGTCGCCCATCATGAAGAAGGAGTCGGGCGGCACCACGATCGGACCCCACTCCTGAAGATCGGGCTGATACGAGCTCGGGTCCCGGTGCACCAGGTGCGGGAGCTGCCACTCCCGCATCTTGGCGCGCTGGATCGGGTCTTCCGAGCGGGTCGGGTCCGAATGCACCGCGTACGGCTCGTTGACCCTCTGACCGTTACGGAACAGCTCTCCGTTTTCCATGCTCAGGGTATCGCCCGGCATGCCGATCAGCCGTTTGACCACCTTGAGCCCCTGCTCCTCGACCGAGTCGAAGACCAGGATGTCATCCCGGTGTGGCTCCCGTACGGCAGGAAGCCGCGCGTGAATAATGGGCACCTCCGCCCCGTAGAGTGCCTTGTTGACGAAGAGGAAGTCCCCGATGAGGAGCGTGTTCTCCATGCTGCCCGACGGGATTCGAAACGCCTCGACCAGGAACGTCCGGAGAAAGAACCAGACGACGAGTGCCACGACGATCGACTTGATCCAGTCCCAGATCCAGATCACGAAGGACTGGGAGTGTTCGGCGGTGCGGGCAGTCATGAAGAAACATCCTCAATTCAATGGAGGTCGGAGACAGGTCTGAAATTTACCACCACGGCCGGCGACTTAGGGAACGGTAATTGCCGGCACCCGGGGGGAGTCACGGAGCCGCAGGATGGGATACCTCCCACCGGGCTGCAGCTCGCGGTCAAGCAGGTTCCAGGTGACCACGCCATCCTCGGAAGCAGGCTCGAGGAGATAGGAGGCCAGCACGCCAAGGGACTGGTCGGTGCGCAGCAGGTACCACCCCGCGACGAGGGCCGTATCGAAGGACTCACTTCGCCAGCGACCCTCCACCTGCACGGTTCTGTGGCCCTCGAAAAGCGGCTGAACCGATACGCTGTCGACTAGGAACTCAGCGGCCGCTGCCCGCCACGGTTCGGTGAGCGACTCGACCACGACTCCCTGGCGCCGCAGCAGCTCGACGATCTCATGCAATCGCGGGGGGATCAGGTAGGCGGCAGGTATCGCCTCGCGGCGTGCCGCCACGAACCGATCGAAGACCGGCATCCGCACCGCGCGATAAACTCCGGTACGCTTTCGCCGGGCGAATCCGCCGGTGCCGTCTCCCGCTGGTTCGGTGATCTCGGCAATGACCTCCTGCACTGTAGGTGGCCCGAGGACAGAACGCACCGATACGGAATCCGGCCGCCGGCGGTTGGAGGCCTGAATCAGGGACTTGATGGTGGCGCGTTGCTCGACC
>DASYVW010000570.1:0-6634 GCA_035936675.1 Gemmatimonadales bacterium | reverse complement strand
TGCGGCAGGTGATCGCCGACCTCTATACCCCCGACCTGGCCCATGAATTCCCCCTGCTTCGCCGGCCCGTGCCGCCCTCCAAGGGCGGGCCTCGGCGCGCCGTGGTGATTCTCCTGACTTCCAACCGCGGGCTGGCCGGCGCCTTCAATTCGAATCTGATCAAGGAAGCGCGGCGGCGGGTGGAGTCGCTCGAATCCGAGGGGTACGAAGTCGACCTCTACGGCGTGGGCAAGAAGGGGATCGGCTTCTTCAAGTATCTGGGCCGCAAGATGACGCTGGAGCGTACCGATATCGGTGACCGGCCCACCAGTGACCATGCTGGTGAGGTGGTCCAGCCGCTGATCGAGGCATACGAAGCCGGGGCGCTCGCCAGTGTGGACCTGGTCTATGCCCGGTTCGTCAGCGCACTCCAGACCCCGCCGACGACGGTTCGGATCCTACCGGTGGAGACGGCAGAACAGCGGGGCGGGCGCCCTCTGGGCGGGGGGGCAGCGGGGCAGGAAAGAGACCAGGGTCAGAGAATGACAGCCAATTATATTCTGGCCCCGAGCGCCGAGGCGATCCTGGAACAGCTGCTTCCGCTCTATGTGCGAAATGCGGTGTACCGGGGCCTGGTCGAGACGGCGGCGGCAGAGCACGGCGCTCGACGCACCGCGATGAAGAACGCCACCGACAACGCCGGTGACATTCTCGAGCTGCTCAAGCGCACCTACAACCGCCAGCGGCAAGCGCAGATTACCCAGGAGATCGCCGAGATCGTGGGCGGTGCGGCGGCACTGCAAGGATAGACGGAGAAGACGGAACCAAACCAGACACGGAGTACAGGCATCCATGGCCACCGCAATTGCAACCGAGCGAGCCGGCAAGTCCACCAAGGCCGAACACAACACCGGCCGGGTGGTCCAGGTCATCGGCCCGGTGCTGGACGTCGAGTTCGAGCCCGAGCACCTGCCGGAGATCTATAACGCCCTCGAGATCGAGGACAGCAGCGGGCCGGTTCCGGTGCGGCTGACCGCCGAGGTGCAGCAGCACATCGGCCAGAACCAGGTGCGGGCAGTTGCCATGAGCACTACCGACGGCGTGACCCGCGGCATGACGGCGGTCGATACCGGCTCCGCCATCACGGCGCCCGTCGGCGACGTGGCTCTGGGCCGCATCCTCAACGTGCTAGGGCAGCCGGTGGACGGCGGCCCCGCGATTCCGCCCGACACCGAGCGCTGGCCCATCCACCGGCCGACGCCGAAGTTCACCGACCTCGAGCCCAAGACCGAAATCTTCGAGACCGGCATCAAGGTCGTCGATCTCATCGCCCCTTTCGTGAAGGGCGGCAAGGTCGGCCTGTTTGGCGGGGCCGGAGTGGGGAAGACGGTCGTCATCATGGAGCTGATCAACAACGTCGCCAAGGGACACGGCGGCAAGTCGGTCTTCTGCGGGGTGGGCGAGCGGACTCGTGAGGGCAACGACCTCTACCTGGAGATGAAGGAGAGCGGGGTCATCAACTCCTGCGCCCTGATCTATGGCCAGATGAATGAGCCGCCCGGCGCGCGGCTCCGGGTGGGTCTGACGGGCCTCACTGTCGCGGAGTACTTTCGCGACGTGCAGGGGCAGGACGTGCTCCTTTTCATCGACAACATCTTCCGGTTCACCCAGGCCGGCTCCGAGGTTTCCGCGCTGCTCGGCCGGATGCCGAGCGCGGTGGGTTACCAGCCGACGCTGGCAACGGAGATGGGGGATCTGCAGGAGCGGATCACCTCGACCACCAAGGGGTCGATCACCTCGGTGCAGGCGATCTACGTGCCGGCGGACGATCTCACCGATCCGGCGCCCGCCACCGCGTTCGCGCATCTCGACGCCACCGTGGTGCTCTCCCGGGCCATTGCGGAGCTCGGCATCTATCCGGCCGTGGATCCGCTCGACAGCTCGAGCCGCATCCTCGATCCGCAGTTTGTGGGGCCCCGCCATTACGATGTCGCTATCGGGGTGCAACGCATTCTCCAGCGTTACAAGGCGCTCCAGGATATCATCGCGATTCTGGGCATGGACGAGCTGAGCGAAGAGGACAAGCTTGTCGTCGGTCGGGCGCGGCGCATCGCCCGGTTCCTCTCCCAGCCGTTCTTCGTGGCCGAGCAATTCACCGGGTTCTCCGGTAAGTACGTCAAGCTCGAGGACACGATCTCCAGCTTCGAGCGCGTCGTGGCCGGCGAGTTCGATCATTTGCCGGAGCAGGCGTTCTACATGCAAGGCAGCATCGACGACGTGATTAAACGCGGCGAAGAGCTCGCGAGCTCGTGATGCAGGTCACGGTGATCTCCCCCGAGGCTTCTATGTTCGACGGTGAGGCGGACGCGGTCATTGCACCCGCCTTCGACGGCCAGGTCGGCATCCTGCCGAACCACGCACCGTTCATGACGCTGCTCGGCGAGGGTACTCTGACGGTCCGGCGTGCCGGCACTGACAGTCGCTTCTCCATACGTGGCGGGTTCATGCAGGTGGTAGACAACCGGGTCCGCGTGGTTACCGAACACGTTCAAGGAGATTCTCATGCGTCGTAGCCTTTTTGGTGGGCTCTTGGTGGTCGCGTTCGCCGCGGTGGCGGGCAAGGCTTTGGCAGCGCAGGAGACGGGCACTCCGATTTTCAAGGCTCCCTATCGCGCCTTTACCAACCACGAGTTCGGCGGCTCGATTTCTGACCCGGGCACCGGCGTCAGCTATGCCGTGGAAGGATTCTACCGGTACGGACAGGGTGCCTACGACTTGAGCGTTCGTGGGGGCTGGGAGCACCTGAGCAGCAGTGTGAACGGAGTTGCCACTCCGTGTTGCACCCGGTACCTGTTGGGCGGTGACTTCCGGACCCAGATCCTTCGCTACAGTGAAAGCATTCCCGTAGATGGCGCGCTGACGGTCGGCTTCGGCGCTAACGTCGGCAGCGGCCAGGATTCGTATTACCTCCCCGTGGGCTTCTCGATAGGTCGTCGCTTTGAGCTGGAAGGATCCAGCACCACGTTTGTCCCGTATGTCCACCCGGTCATCGTTCCGCGTTTCGGCGGCGGTGGCAGTCACACCGATTTCGCCCTGGGTCTGGGTGTCGATGTGCGATTCAGCCGGAGCTGGGCCGTCCGAGCGAGCGGGGGTATTGGTGACATCGATGGGGTTGGCGTCTCGTTGGCGTACATCCACTAACGCCGTCCTGCGATCCTAGCGCCCGTCCGTAACGTGCGGACGGGCGTTTTCTTTTCGGTTGACTTGGCTCGAAGACCGCGAGTACCTTCTGGCGCGCCGCAGGGTCGCGGCAGCCGCCTCTTTTCCCGTCGGACGGAGATCAGCGATGAGGCATGGCGTGCAGGGGGCCATCGGGCTCGGGGCCCTGATGCTAGGCCTTGTGGCCGGGGTGCCGCATGCGGCGGCCCAGGTGCGAGGCATACCGGTGTACAACAGCGGCGTGCCGCGGGGCATCGCGATCTACGGTGACGTCGGATTCTCCAATGCCGGCGCGGGCAAGGGGACGGCGTTCGGGGTAAGCGGCCGAGCGGGCTTCGGGCCCCTCGGCGCCACGGCAACCCTGTCGACCTTTAATCCCAGCGGCCCCGGCAGCAGCGATGTCTCGGTCGGCGCCACCCTGAACTACAAGCTCTTCGGTGGCCCACTGGTTCCTCTCTCGGTCACGTTGCAGGGCGGAATCGGCTACTCCAAGCCGGACACCGGTCTGCTTCCCGGCAGCAACGCGACCGAGCTGCACATTCCCGTGGGAGTGGGTTTCGCGCTGACGATTCCCAACCCTGCGCTGGCTATCAGGCCATGGATCGCTCCGCGGCTGGACATCGTACACGCGTCGGTATCAGGCACCTCGGATAGCAGAACGAAGTTTGGGCTGGGTGGGGGCCTGGAGCTCAACTTGCTCAACGGATTCGGGCTCCAGGCGGCGTACGACCGGGTGTTCCTGGATGGAGGAGATCCTGGCGTCTTTGGAATCGGGGCTCACTATGCGTTCCGGGTTCCCGGGCTGTGAGCCGGCGGGCTTTCAGGACAGGGGCTGGGGCCACGCTCGCACTCCTGCTCTGTGGGTCGCTTTCCGGTTGCGCCATGACCTTCGATGCCGCAACCCTCGGTGTGCCGGTGACACTCGCGTCCCCCGCGGGCCAGCCACCGGAGGGGAGCCGCTTCTCGGTGACCTCTCGCGCCGTCTATGCGCTCTGGGGGCTGGCTCAGCTCAAGCAGCCCTCGCTCCGCAAGGCACTCGCCGCGCAGCTCACCGGGGGTAGCGGAGTCGCCGATCTCAAGATCAAGGTGCGGAGCCGCTGGAGCGACATTCTCATCACGGCTTTGACGGCGGGACTGATCGTGCCGCGCGCGGTGACCTTCGAAGGGGTCGTGCTGAAATAAGCCCGGCCAGCATCTCTGCACTGCGCGCCGACGCGCCCAACCCGCGCTCCACAACCTCACGCGCACGCTGGCCCTGAGCCCTCCGCCCCTCCTCATCGACGATCCACCTCTCCCACTGTTGCTGCAACGCGACGCTCGCCCTTCCAATCCAGGAGTGAGGCAGCACTGCAGCGGCGCCGGCCTCCAGCAGGAGCGCTGCGTCGCGGCTGTTGCGCCAGCGCGGCCCGAACGCCACCGGAATTCCCCAGGCTGCCGGCTCGAGCACCGAGTGGAGCCCTGCCGCCCCGAAGCCACCACCGACGTAAGCCATGGTGCCGCTGCCGTAGAGTGTCGCGAGGAGTCCCATGCGGTCCACTACGAGAAGCGGTACCGGTCCTCGAGCATCGCCGAGGCGAACCGGAATCGGTAACCCGAGCGACGCGGCCCGGCGGTCGAGCGCCTGGAGCTGCGCCGGCGTCGGCTCGTGGGGAACCAGGATCAGCCGGGCGTCAGGCCGACTCCGACGCAGGCGGGCAAATACGCTAAGCAGCACTGCTTCGTCCGCCGGCCAGGTGGAGCCGGCCACCATGGTTGGTGCGCCGCGACCGAAGGAGAGCAGCGGCTCATCCGGGTCGACTGCGCCCACCCGCTCGGCCACGCTGTCGAATCGGGGATCGCCCAGGACCTGGATTCGCTCCGCCGGGACGCCGAGTTGCGCGAGTCGATCCCCGTCTTCGGGCGAGATGGCCGCTGCCGCGGTGATCGCCCGGTAGCCCGCTTCCAGGAGCCAGCGGGCCGGCCACCGGAGTCGCGTGCTCCCTGGGCTCACGGTTGCAGCTACGATGGCGACCTGAGCACCGGTTGTGGCCGTCCTCGTCGACAGCTCGGGCCACACATCCAGCTTGGCAAACACCAGAAGGTCCGGCTCCAGGGATGCGAGCAGCCGGTGCATGGTGTCGGGCAGATCGTACGGCAGGTAGTCCGCGGCATCGACTTCGAGGCGCCGGGCCAGCGCTTCGGCCGATGGGCTGAAGTGGGTGTAGATGGTCTGGCAGTCTGGACGAAGCCGGCGGAGGTGGCGGAGCACGGTCTCGGCCTGGAGCCCTTCGCCGACCGATGCGGCATGGAACCAGGCCAGCGGGCGGGCGGTATCGCGGTTCCAACGGGCCCATTCGAGCAGCCGGTCTCCCGCACCACGCCTGGCCTGGTCGCCCGTCCGGATCTTGTGGTCGAAACGCCCGAGAGTCGGAGCGAGGGCAGCCCCGAGACGCAGCGCCGCTCGGTAACCCCAGGACGTGGTGGGCATGGCGGCAATGTTGCTGCTACCCAGGCCCAAAAGGAAGGCTCTTGCTCCCCATTGAGGGGTCCTGCTAAAATTCCTTCAGCTGTCCATGTTCCACCTGCAACCGAGGAGGTGATCCATTGGCACCTCCGCCCCTCCCTTCCATATAGTAGTATCCCCGTAAAACAACGACTTAACAGGGATTCTCCGGTACTCTGAGGCCCGCAATACAGGCTTTTCGCCGTCCAGACTGAACCAATACTGAACCAACCTGACCCGCGAGAGCAGAGCGCCCGGCACGGCATGGGGCCAACTACTGCCGCCCACACTCGGCCCTGAGCGAAGGCAAGCGCAAAGTGACTCCCGCGATGGCGGCGGGACTCACCGACCATGTATGGGCGCGGAGGATATTCTGCACTTATTGGAGGTCCCCACATGGGAGGACGAGCATTAAGACTTCCAAGGCGACACCCATGGCGGGGCTAGGCCGCGCTCGGTATGACGACGAATGATGTCGCCCACAATGTTGAGGTCCCGAACAAACCTCCGTTTGCCCTGTAGGTGGGCGTCATCATAGCGTTCCAGCCCTTCCGGAGACGGGAGCGGCCACTTTGCGCCGGGGTTTCTGAATTCCATCTCGTCTGACTCCGGGAACCTCTCCTGTAAGAGTCTTTCGATACCCTCCCGCCAGTTCTCGTAATCCCGTACCCATCCCTCCACATCCGCCTCGGGAAACTTCTTATTGCAAAGCCCGACACCATTCTTCGCGGACGTGGCTAGATACTGGCGATCCTCTCGGCTCACCTTTGGGGCCAGTTGCGCCTTGACCCACTGAAGGCCCTTCTTGATTAGGTGAAAAGCTTGGACAATCCCAAACAAAGCCACGGGTCCTTGCCTCCCCGGCGCCACCAATCCGACGTTAAGAGGGACTACCAAGATCGCCGAGCTGCTCAGGCTAGCTCGGCGATTGCATTTAAGGCATTCACGCATTCT
>DASYVW010000569.1:0-6823 GCA_035936675.1 Gemmatimonadales bacterium | reverse complement strand
GGTGCGGGAGCGGCTGGCCGAACGGATCCGCTGCCGTGTGGTGGGGTTCGGGATCGGGGCCGCCTCGGCCCACGAGATCGACCGCTACAACATCCGGGTGGCTACCGCCATCGCCATGCGGCGGGCAATCGCCCGACTCATCCACTGCTACACCCTGGGGCAGCCCTACCGTATCCTTATTGATGGACTCCCGCTCCCGGAGATCGGCTACCCCCACGAGGCGCTGATCGATGGCGACGCGCGGTGTCATTCGATCTCCGCTGCCGCCATCCTGGCCAAGACTGTGCGCGACGCGCTGATGCACCGGCTGGCCGCGCGGCATCCGGGGTACGGCTGGCTCACCAACGTGGGCTACGGCACCGAGGAGCACCAGGAAGGCCTTCAGGCTCTCGGGCCCACCCGGCACCACCGACTCACCTTCTCCCCGCTCGCCCAACTGACACTATCTCTGTGACAAGACGAAGGGTGGCGTGCGCGTCATTCCGAGCGTAGCGAGGAATTCGGTGGCCAGCCGATCCCTCGCTGCGCTCGGGATGACATCGTTGGCGAGCATCGCCCTGAACGCGACCGCTCTCGTGGCGCAGAACGCTGTCATTCCTCCCACCAACGCCGAGCGCATCCTCAGCGGCCGCGACACCCCCTCGCACGATTACGACCTCATCCATCAGCGAATCGAAGTCGCAAACTTCGACTGGGATGCGACCGCGTTCGACGGCAAGGTGACGACGACTGTCGTATCGCTTCGGCCCGGGCTGGATTCGATTGTCATGGACATGGGGCGCCGGCTGGTGGTTCGGTCCGTGACCATGGAAGCTCGATCACGGGTCCGGTCGCCGTTACGGTTTCAACGACCCGGCGACACCCTGATCGTCCGGTTGGTCAAGCCTGTGGGATTTCGCGACACGGTCCGGTTCACGGTGGACTACCACGGCAAGATCACCCAGGGGCGGGGACTCTACTTCTTCAAGGCCGACCCGGGTCGGCCCCACCGGCCGCAGCAGATCTACAGCGGAGGGGGCACGGACGGAAACCCGAACTGGATTCCCACCTACGGTGCGCCCCAGGACAAGGCCACCTGGGAGATGGTGGCGACCGTCCCGGTCGGCTACACGGTGGTATCCAATGGCCGGCTGGTGGCCGATCGCCCCGGCGGCCGTGGGGCACGGGAGCGGACCCACACGGTGCTCTGGGCCCAGGAGCGACCCGCATCGACCTACCTGATCTCGATCGTCGTGGCGCCGCTCAAAAAGGTGACCGATCGCTGGCGCGACGTCCCAATCGAGTACTACGTCTATCCCGAGGACGTGCCGCTCGCTCGCCGGCTCTTCGGGATCACGCCGGACATCATTGAGGTGTACTCCCGGCTTACCGGCGTGAAATACCCCTGGCCCAGATACGCCCAAACGACGGTAACGGACTTCGTCGGCGGGATGGAGAACGTCGGCGCCACCACGCTGGTGGATTGGCTGCCGGATGCCAGGGCATATCGAGATCGGCCGTGGTATCGGCACACGCTGATCCCTCACGAGCTGGCGCATCAGTGGTTCGGCAACCTGGTGACGACGGAGAACTGGGCCAACTACTGGCTCAACGAGGGCACGGCCGAGTTTATGGCGGGCCAGTACTGGGGCAGCAAGCTCGGCCGATCGGCCGAGGACGAGTTCTATCTGGACGAATACCGGCAATACCTCGCGCTCGACGTCCGCCGCCGGGTGCCGCTCGCCTCCTTCAACTCCAACAACGTCTACGCCAAGGGTGCGCTGGTGCTGGAGATGTTGAAGAAGCAGCTGGGCCGGGAGCGGTTCTGGGTGGCGATTAACCGCTACTTGACCAGGAACGCGTTCGGCAATGCCACGAGCGACGGACTGCGCCGGGCCGTGCTCGATGCCACCGGGCAAAACCTCGACTGGTTCTGGAACCAGTGGGTCTATCAGGCGGGGCACCCGGACTTCGTAGTCACGGCGGCGTACGATTCGGCCGACGGTGCGCTCGCACTCACGGTGCGTCAGTCTCAGGTGGACACCGCCCGCGCCGATTCCACAGGTTTCCGGTTTACCACGCCGCTGGTGTTCCGTGGAGTCGTTTCTATCAGGATAGGAACCCCGAAGGGAGACCTGCGGAAGCAGGTGGAGCTTGACCGGCGGGAGCAGCTGATCCGCATCTCCGGGGTGAAGGCGCCCCCGGTCATGGTCGTGTTCGACGAGAACAACGCCATGCTCAAGTCCCTCACCTTCGAGCAGCCGACTCGATGGCTCGCGGCCCAGCTGGCACGCGATCCGGATCTCTGGAATCGTAGCTGGGTCATCGACCAGCTTGGCCGGCGCACCAGCGATTCCCTAGCTGCGGCCGCGCTCGCGAGAGCGGCCCGCAGTGCGGACTACTATCTCACCCGCGCCCAGGCGGTGGCGGCGCTGGGCGGGTTCCCGGAGCCCATTGCCGTCCCGCCGCTCGAGGCGGCGGCGCGGGACACCTCATCGGCGGTACGAGAGGCGGCGATAGCCGCACTCGGCGGCGTCGGCGGGGAGCGCGCCGTGGCCGCTGCCCGGGCGGCGTGGAAGAGCGACTCGAGCTACGAAGTCCGGGCGAGCGCGCTGGCAGCCCTGGCGCGGCTCGACTCCACCGGCGCGAAGGGAGCGGTACTGGCCGGGCTGGCCACGCCATCCTACCGCGATGTCGTCCAGAACGCGGCCATTGCGGCGGCGGCTGAGTCGCCCGATTCAGCGATGATCGATGGGCTGGAGAAGATCCTGGGCCAGCAGCGGCTGCCGGCCCTGGTGCTAGCGGATCTGGCATCCAAGGGCGACACCAGGGCGCTCACGGCGCTGGTGCGCCATAAAGATGACCCGCGTGTGTGGGTGCGGCGCTGGGTGCAGGAAGCGATCGAGCAGGAGCTGGAGAAGACGCCCTAGAGGGACATAGCCCACAACCCCTCACGCCGGCGCTGCGACCCGGCCGAGCCAGCCGACTACCTCCACCATCGACCCCGCGGCATCGCCGGGATCGGTCGCCCTCGGCAGCGCCATCACCCGATCGAGGCCCGACAGCCGGGCGATGGCGGTAGCGTTCGCGCCGCTGGACCGGTCTGTGGTTTCCGGCGTGGTCAATACCACACCCGCGCACGGGATGCCGGCGAGCTCGAGCGCACTGAGAGTGAGCAGGGTGTGGTTGATCGTGCCGAGCCCGTCTTCCCCCACAACCAAAGCACAGGCCCCAAGGTCGCGGGCCAGGTCGGTCATGTTCCATTCCCACGTCACCGGTGTCAGTAGCCCGCCGGTTCCTTCGACCAACCCGAATTCCGCCCCGTCGATGTAGCCCTCGATCTTCACCACCAGCGCGTCGAAGTCGATCGCACTCTCCACCCCCTCCCCGCCGAGCACTGGCGCTCCCGGGAGTGGCAACCGGATGATTGCTTGGGTGGGTTGCTCCTGTCCGGTTGCCTTGGCCAGGCGTACCCCATCCTCCCAGTCGCTCGGCTGGCCCGATCGCCCGGTCTCCACCGGCTTGACCGCGATCACCTTCTTCCCGACGTCCCGAAGTGCCCGGATCAGAGCACAAGCCACCCACGTCTTGCCCACGCGGGCGCCGGTGCCGGTGATGAGGACTCTCATGAGCGGAGACTACCTAGTCGCTCAGGTCAGGAGCAAGAGCAGCGTCCGCGCTGAGCCACAAGCTCGTCACCACAGATCGTAGGAGCCCTCATCCCGGGGCGCGCGCGGGGACCGCTACATCACTGTCGCGTTCGAACCAACCTACGTTGCGTGTCATAGCATCTCCCGAGCTTGGCTGTCACAGGGGGATGGTGAGAACCGCACACGGGGCCGCGTGCGCCAGGCGCCGCGCGGTGCTGCCGGCCTCGAGTACCCCGGGGGCGCCACCGCGGTGATAGCCGATCGCCAAGACGTCGACGCCAGTCTCCTGCGCCTCGGCCACGACCCGCTCGAGGATGTCCCCCCGCCGAATTGCCAGAGGAGCGTTAGGGAACCCTTCCCGGGCCAGCATCTCGCGCACCCGTACCTGGAGCGATGAGCTCCGAGTCACTGGCAGCGTGGAAACGACTTGCAAGCGCTCGCCGCCGGATCTCCCTTCCACCGTGACGGCTTCAACAGTTGCCCCCGCGTACCGGGCGAAATCGCAGGCCTGGTTCAGCACATTGATGCCTCGATCGGAGCCATCCAGCGCCACCAGTACCCTCCTGATCTCGCCTGATCCAGGGGGTACAAACAGACAGGGGGATCGGCTCCTCCGCGCCACCGCGTCGGCGGTATCGCCCAGCAGCAGCCGCATCATCCGGGAATGGCGCTTGCGTCCGAGTACCAGCAGGTCAGCCTCGGCCCGCTCGGCAAGGCGGTAGATCTCAATACTGGGGATGCCGCAGGCGGTCGCGAGCTCGGCCGCCTGCACCTCCTCAGATGAGAGGACGTCGGCTTCTAGCCACCGGCGCAGATACGTCAGCGCAACCTCGTCCTCACCCCCGTTCGTATAGGCCGTGCCATGACCGACGCCCACCAGATGTCGGGTAGCCTCGACCGCCGTCACCCGCAGGATCGTGACCCGGGCAGAGGCGCGGGACGCCAGGGCTGTCGCGGTCCTGACGGCCTGCCGCCCGGCGTCCGACTCATCGGTTGCTGCGAGAATGTGCCGTAGTAGCATCTCCCTCCTCCTTTGCCTACAGCCTACCGGAGGGGCCATGAAGAAAGCATTAAGGCGGTACGAATGTTTTCCGGGGTTTCGGGGGGGCGAGCATTCGCTATAGCTTCCGGAGTGACTCAGAGCTCGATTGCCCGTCCGGCTCCGGGCGGCCCGCGGCTGGAGCGGCTGGTTGTGGCCGCTTCGTCGTTGATCACCGAAGTGTCCCTGGAAGGGGTGCTCGAGCGCGTAGTAGAGGTAGCGGCCGAGGTCATCGGGGCCCGGTTCGCTGCCATTGGCGTGCTGGCGCCGGATGGCCGGCTCCTGGAGAGCTTTATCACTCACGGCATCGGTGCGGAGCAACGTGCGCTCATCGGAGATTTGCCGCGGGGGCACGGCATCCTGGGGTTGGTGATCCGCGCGGCGAGACCGATTCGCCTCCCCGACCTCATCAAACACCCCGACTCCTATGGTTTCCCGCCCCACCATCCTCCAATGCATTCGTTTCTTGGGGTCCCGATCGTTGGGAAACGGGGAGTGTTCGGGAACCTTTACCTGACGGAGAAGCTTGGCGGCGAGCTCTTCACCGACGAGGACGAGCACATCGCCATCCTGCTCGCCGCCAACACAGCCGCGGCGGTGGAGAACGCGCGTTTGCATGAGGAGAGCGCGCGGCTGCTGGAGGAAGTGCAGCAGCTCCATCGAACCCGGGAGCGCTTCTTCGCCATGGTGAACCACGAACTGAGGAACTCCCTGGCCGCAGTGCACGGCTGGGCGGAGATGATGGTGCGCAAGAAAGACCCGGCCACGGTTCCCAGGGCCGCATTCGAAGTGCTCGACTCGGCGAAACAGGCGGTCGGGCTGATCAACGACTTGCTCGATCTGAGCCGGCTCGACGAAGACCGGCTGCGACCAGTGATCCGTGCGACCGAACCGAGCTCCATGGCGCGGCGCGCGCTGGCCCGGGTTACACCCGCAGCAGAAGCCAAACGAATCCTGCTACAGGTGGAGGTCGCGTCGGGTCTCCCAAGCTGCGAGACCGACGCCAGCAGGGTCGAGCAGATCCTGATCAACTTGCTGGGCAATGCCATCAATCATGCGCCGGAGAGCAGCACCGTGCGCCTCGAGGTCACCGCCCAAGGACCTATGGTGGTGTATACCCTGCTGGACCAGGGACCCGGGATCGAGGAGAGCGAGGTCGAGCGAATCTTCGACATCTACGTCAGCAAGGACGTGGGTGACACCCGTGGCATGGGGCTGGGGCTACCCCTCTCCCGGCGGCTTGCCCGGCTTCTCGGCGGGGAGCTGCGCGCGCTAGCCCGGCAGGACTGCGGCGGCGGCTGCTTTGTGCTCGAGCTTCCCGCCAGCCCAAGGACGTGAAGAAAGCTTCATGAAGGCTTCCGGAGGACCTTAACCACTATTCCCCAGATTGCGGCGCATGAAGATCCTCGTGGTGGAAGACGACCGGAAGGTCGCTGGGTTCATCGAGCAGGGGCTGAAGGAGGAAGGGTACATCGTGGACGTCGCGCCGGATGGCGATGAGGCCACCATGCTGGCCCACGTGTACGACTACGACGTCATCCTGCTCGACATCGTGCTGCCCAAGAAGAATGGTTTCCAGGTCGCGACCGAGCTGAGGCGGGAGGGACGGGCCACGCCCATCCTGATGCTGACCTCACGCGACGCGGTGGAGGACGTGGTGCGCGGCCTGGATGCCGGGGCCGACGATTATCTCGCGAAGCCGTTCGAGTTCGACGAGCTCCTGGCCCGCATCCGGGCCCTCCACCGCCGCGGGGGTGCCGAGCGCCTGGAGGTTCTCCGGTATCATCAGATCGCGCTAGACCGGCTGCGCCACGTCGCCACGGTTGACGACAAGCGGTTGGATCTGACACCGAAGGAGTTCCAGCTGTTGGAGTACTTCCTCCTTCATCCGGAAGAGGTCGTCCGGCGCACTACGCTCCTGGAGAAAGTATGGGACATGCACTTCGATCCGGAGAGCAACGTCGTGGACGTGCACGTGGGCAATCTGCGCCGGAAGCTCAGCGAGGCCGCCAAGGAGCCGCTGCTCACCACGGTGCGGGGCGTGGGGTTCAGCCTCCGCCGCGGCGGGGAAGCGGCGGAGATCTCGTCCGCGCGCTAGCCCGCGGTTCGCTGGGCCGTCTCTACCTCCTTCCGGCTGGCGCTCTCCTCTTCATTC
>DASYVW010000568.1:0-4659 GCA_035936675.1 Gemmatimonadales bacterium | reverse complement strand
CGAGACCAGCATCTGCATATCATTACACGGGTCACCTGCGAAAGGATTCGGCAATGTGCTGCCCCCATCCGTTCGCTTCGCTCAGGACAAGCCAGCTTGGCTGGATCGGGATCCTGCTCGGCATGGTCATCGGCGCCTCCTGCGGCACGGCAGCCGGCCCCAACCTACCAACGGGTGAAGGGGTACGCCTGCTGGAGATCGTGTCCGGACTGAGTTTCCCGCTGTACCTCACCGCTCCAGCCGGTGACCTCAGCCGGCTCTTCATCGTGGAGAAGACCGGGGGCATCCGCATCGTGAAGGACGGTACCCTCCTTCCAGACCCTTTCCTAGACATCAGCAGGCAGGTGTCCGGGAGCATGGAGCAAGGTCTCCTTGGCCTCGCGTTTCCTCCGGACTACGTCAGCACCGGTCGGTTTGTGGTCCACTACACGGACACGGCGGGTAACAGCAGGCTCTCTGTATTCCATGTTTCAGCCAACCCCCAGGACCTCTCGGAGCTGCTCGGCTCCATTCTTCGCGTTGACGTTCAATCTGGAACTTCCTACACAGTGCCCGCCGATAATCCCTTTGTGGGACAACAGCCGGCGACCCGGCCGGAAGTATGGAGCTACGGGCTTCGGAATCCCTGGCGCTTCAGCTTCGATCGGGCCAACGGAGACTTGTACATCGCCGATGTGGGGCAGAATGATTTCGAGGAGATCGACGTCGCTCCCGCGGCGAGCGGCCGATACAGCCATTCCGGGGGCTGCTCCGTGATTGGAGGGTACGTCTACCGGCGGACCCTCAGCTCGTTGACCAGTTTCGGCGAGGATGCGGCGGGCGAGTTGTACGTGCTGGAGGGCTCGGGACGGGTGTCCAAGATCGTTGCGGGGCCGTGAGGTGGAGGCGTGACCGGCGTAGGGACGGGAGCAGCAGATGCGACTGATTTCGATCGCCTGGGCGCGCGCATCCCACCGCTGGTGCGCTTCGGCACCTCCACGTGGAACTATCCCGGGTGGCGCGGCCTGGTCTACCATCGGGACTACGGGCCTAAAGGCGCGGCCGCAAAAATGCTGGAGGAGTATGCGGCCTTCCCCTTGTTTAGGACGGTGGGCATCGACTCGAGCTTCTACGGTCCCCCTACCGAAGCGGTGCTTCGGAGTTACGCCGAGCACCTCCCGTCCGGTTTCCCCTGCATCAGCAAGGTCTGGAGCCAGCTGACCGTCCATACCTTCACCAAGGCTCAGGACCGGGAGAGAGCCGGAAAGGTCAATCCGGACTTTCTCAATCCGGATCTCTTTATCGAAGAGATTTTCGAGCCCTACCAGCGTCATTTCGCCCAGAACACCGGGCCCTTCGTCTTCGAGTTCCAGACCATGGCCAAGTCGAGCGGCATCGGGCCGGAGGGCTTCGCCAGCCGGCTGGATGAGTTCTTTAGCGCTCTTCCCCGCGACGCCCAGTACGCTGTCGAGGTGAGAAACGATGAGTTTCTCACCCCGATGTACTTCGCCGTGCTGCGAGAGCACGGGGTGGTTCACGTGTTCAACTCATGGACCCGCATGCCGCCCATCGGACACCAGCTCGATCTTCCCGGTTCGGTTGCCGGCCCATTCATCCTGGCGCGCGCCCTGCTCCGGCCAGGACGAACCTACGACGAGGCGGTTGATGCTTTTGCCCCCTATGACCGGATTCGTGAGCCCAATCCGAAGCTGCGGCGAGATCTGGCTCGCCTGGTCGAGGAAGCCGTACGGCTGAGGATTCCCGCCTACCTGCTGGTCAATAACCGGGCCGAAGGAAGCGCTCCCCTCACGATCGCCGCGGTGGCTGAGATGCTGCCGGAATTGCGCTAGGCCGCGTAACCGAGACGCTAATCTGACGGAAGGACCTGCCCGAAAGCCCGAACCGGCCAGGTTCCGAAGCCGGCCACCTTGGCCGGCACAGCGAAGAACCGGAACTGCCGGTCGGGAAGCCCGGCCAGGTTACACATGTGCTCGACGATGGGTATGTCGGCACCGAGCAGCGTCGAATGGACGGGACGGCTGGGATCGCCGATGTCGTCAATGTTGAGCGAATCGAGGCCGACCAGGACGGCGCCCTGGCTCACCAGATACTCGGCCGCATCTCGGGTGAGAAAGGGATTGTTCGAGAGGTACCGCTCGGTACGCCAGTGCACATCCCATCCGGTGTGCACCAGGACCGCCTTGCCCTCGAGCTCAATTCCCTCGAACGATCGCCGGGAGATGGCTCGTCCGGCTGCGGATGAGACCCGAACGACCACCCCGTCGAGGCCGGCCAGGGACTCGAGAGGAAGCTGGGATAGATCCTTGCCGTCGGCATAGCGGTGGAATGGGGAGTCGAGGTAGGTGCCGGTATTCGCCACCATCTCGATTTTCCCGATCTGGAACTCGACCCCTGGCGCGTACTGGCTGCGTGAGGCTTCCCGGCTCAAATAGTCGCAGATGAGCGGTCCGGGAAGGCCGGGATAGGTGGTCATCCCATGGTGTATCGTGTGGCTAAGGTCGATAAAGCGGGGCAGCGGGGCGGCGCTGCCCCGCTCCCTACCCAAGCGCCCCCTCGAGATCCACCCCGGCTACCGCGCTGATCCGCGCAATCGTTTCGCCCACCTTGTTGTTTGGCGTCGACGCACCCGCGGTGATGCCGATGATCCGCGCCTCACCCAGCCAGCGCTCGGTCACGGATTCGGACTTGGTTCCGATCGGCTGATGCCGGATTGCGCCGCTCACGACATCCACG
This sequence comes from Gemmatimonadales bacterium, assembly GCA_035936675.1. Taxonomy (GTDB): domain Bacteria; phylum Gemmatimonadota; class Gemmatimonadetes; order Gemmatimonadales; family GWC2-71-9; genus CAVVWJ01. The sequence goes on along the minus strand of DASYVW010000568.1, from coordinate 1,926 downwards.
GCGTCGGCATCCTCGATGTGATAGGTCCGTATGCCGTGCTGCTGCACCAGAGCGGCGAGGTGGCAGGTGTTGCTCGAGTTGTACCCACCGACGACCACCATCACGTCCAGTGGTTCGCCGATCAGCGCCAGCACGGCGTCCTGTCTCTCCTGGGTGGCCGAGCAGATGGTGTCGAAAGAGCGGAAGTGCTGGTCGACGGCATCGGGCCCGTAGCGCCGGATGATGCTCTTCCGGACTTCCGCGGCAATGGCGAGCGACTCGCCCGAGAGCATAGTGGTCTGATTGGCGAGCCCGACCTGAGTCAGGTCCCGGGTGAAGTCGAAGCCGGGTGACACCGCGTGGCGAAAACGGGTCTCCAGCAGCCCGAGGTCTTCTCCCCGCTCCATGAAATCGCAGACCATCCGGGCCTCGGCCATGTCGAGCACCACCAGGTAACGGCCGGCCGGGTACTTCATCACCTGGCTTGCGGTGGCCTTGGTCTCCTCGTGGTAGTGCTTTCCGTGGATGATCGCGGTGTAGCCATCCCGGGCATAGCTCTCGACCCGCTTCCAGACGTTCAGCACCGAGCCGCAGGTGGTATCCACCAGTACGCATCCAATGGCGCGGAGACGCTGAAAATCCCCGATCGTCACCCCAAAAGCCGGCATGATCACCACATCGTCCGGCGTCACCGCCCCGAAATCGAACTCGCCGTCGGGGCGATGGGCCAGCAGCGTGATCCCCATATGCCGGAGCTTCTCGTTGACATGGGGATTATGGATGATCTCACCGACCAGGAAGAGCCGCCGGTCCGGAAACTTGGTTCGGGTCTCGTACGCGTACTCGACCGCGCGATCCACTCCGTAGCAGAAGCCAAACTCCCGCGCCAACCGGAAGGTCAGGCCACCTGCCTCGAGGCGGTACTCGTTGGCCCGCACCGCCTCGACCACCGCACTGTGGTAATCGGCGCTCAGCCGGCCCGCGATCTCGTTCTTGAGGCCAAAGCCCTTCCGGAAGTAGGTGTTTTCCATGCTGTCAATGTAGTTGGGTGTCGCTCGGCTGAGCATCTTCATCGGGATGCTTCGAGCGCCGGGCACACCCTCGAGCCTGGGGAAAGATCGTGAGATTCCTGAAGCTGCCGTCGATCATGACCCGCTGTGTATCGGTCACCGACCGGGCAGCAGCAGTGATCCGGCCGGACAGCTCGCCCGAGCGGGACCGATCGAGAGCTACCGATCCGCTCTCCCCCTGAAAGCCTTTGACGGCAACCTGAGTGGCCCATCGCAGGGCAATGCCGGCAGCGGGCGGCAGCGACTCCGCCTTGGCAGGATCGATGATCCGGTATTCCCCCGGGGTGATGGTATCGGCAGGATAGATCGCGAGTGCGATCCCGGTGTCTCCCCGGATGGCGCGAATCTCGAGCAGCCGGAGGATGGAGCACCACTCGGCCGTCGCCCTGCCGGAGAGCCCGCCACGCTCGCTTCCCGTCCAGCGCACGTCGATCTGTCCAGCGCCACCGCGGGAGGCCGGCGCCCGATTGCACCCGGGCAAGCCGACGAGCACGATGGCCAACGCCGTCAGGCTTCGCTTCACCGCACCCCCTGGAAGACGAGGTCGAACCGCACCTTCCCCTCTACATCCGGCGAGATGGGACGGCTGAAATCAAGCCGGACGAGTCCGTGAAATAGCGATAACCCTACGCCCCCACCCACTAACGCCGTGCTGGAGAACAGATCGCCAATGCGGCCGCCCTGCCCCGCATCGATGAAGAGCACAGGGCGAAAGCGCCCTCCGACCGGAGCAAGATCCAGCTGAGCTGCCCAGAAAGCCGGCGTGCGGACAGTGCCGTACTCGAACCCCCGAACCGTATGGAGCCCGCCGAGGCGGAAGAGGGTCTGCGGCAGGGCGGGCTCCGTCCCCGCACCAGCCTTGACCTTGACCGTGATC
>DASYVW010000567.1:0-4997 GCA_035936675.1 Gemmatimonadales bacterium | reverse complement strand
CTTCGGGGTAGGCACGCGGCGGCTTACGTCTACTGTCTTTCTGATCACGCGCTTCCTCGGCGATGCGGTCCGGGTGTTCGCGAGCGCGATCCCCCTGGCCCTGGTGACCGGTTGGAGTATTCCCACCGCGATCGTCGTGATGGGCCTGGTCACGATGATCTACACCTGGTTCGGCGGATTCAAGGCAGTGGTCTGGACTGACGTTCTGCAGCTTTGCGTTTATCTGGCGGGTGGGATGGGCGCCTTGCTGGTGGCCTGGCATATCGCGGGAGGCGTTGGTCCAGCCCTGGAGCTGGCCCGGCATGGGGGGAAGCTGAAAGTCATCGATCCGGCGATCGACTTCACCAGAACGTACACCCTCCTGGGGGGCCTCGTCGGGGGAGCACTGCTGTCGGCCGCCTCACACGGGACGGATCACCTGATCGTGCAGCGGCTGCTGGCCACCCGCTCCCTTCGCGACGCACGCATAGCCCTGGTCGGGTCGGGGATAATGGTGATCGGTCAATTCACTCTGTTTCTGCTGGTGGGGTCCGCGATCTGGGCCGCGGGACTCGCACCAGCGGGCGTTCCCGGCGATGAGCTGTTTCCTTCCTTCGTCCTGCACCATCTCCCGGCCGGCCTGGCGGGACTCGTGGTCGCGGGTATCCTCGCGGCTGCAATGGGAACCCACAGTTCCGCAATCAACTCCCTCGCCTCTTCGGCGACGCACGATCTCTACGCATCCTGGAGCGGCGAGCGGGACCCGGTTCGCCTCCTCCGGGTAGGCCGGCTGCTCTCGGCAGTGTGGGCCTCAGCCCTCGTGGTGGGAGCGTTGTTCTTCCATTTCGCTGCGACCAGCAAGGACACGCCCGTCGTCGTGGTGGCGCTCTCGATTGCGTCAGTCACGTACGGGCCCCTGCTCGGGACCTATCTCCTGGCGGGTCGCTGGCCCCGGGCACGCGGCCGCGACGTCGTCGGTGCTGTCGGGTTTACCGTGGCGGTTATGCTCGTTGTGGTTTTCGCCCGACGTCTGTCGGGCCATTCGGGTCTCGAATGGCTGGCCCCGGTAGGGCGTCTTGCTTGGCCGTGGTACGTCCCCCTCGGCACGCTGCTGGCGGTCTGCGCCGGCATTGCGCTGAGCTATCTTCCCCACGGCACAGCAAAGGCGGAGCCCGTAGCCCATAGCCCATAGCCTCTCTGAGCAACGACATGCCGAAAGTTCTAATAGGAGCCGACGTCGGTGGGACCAAGACCGCCGTTGCCGTGTCCCGGGACGGGAAAATCGTCGGGCGGGCCGACGGTCCCGGGGCCGCGGTGCGTCCGGGGCGAGCCCTCGCCTCGTCGAGCACCATTGCGGAGGTCGTTCGCCAGGCACTCTCGGCGGCGGGACTCTTGCTCGGGGACGTGCTGGTCGTCGGCGCGGCTGGAGTAGGCCGGGAGCCGGAGCGCGAGGAGCTTCGCAAGGCGCTTCGGGGTGAGAACGTCGCATCGAGCGTGGTGGTGACCACGGATATCGAAATCGCTCTGACGGCGGCGTTCGCCGATGGGCCGGGGATCGTGGTGAGCGCGGGTACCGGAAGCGTCGCCGTAGGACGGGACCGGACCGGGAAGCGGCACCGGATCGGAGGGTACGGCTGGCAGATGGGCGACGAGGGAAGTGGCTACGCGATCGGACGCGCCTCGCTCGGCGCAGTGAGCCGGGCCGTGGATGATAGGAGTCCCAAGACCGCGTTGAGCGACCGGCTCCTCAAGGCCACGCGGAGCGACGACTACGATGACCTGGTTCGCTGGGCCGCGGGTGCTTCGCCGGCCGAAGTCGCCGCGCTTGCGCCGCACGTGTTGGCGGTGGCCGCCGCCGGCGACCCACTGGCACAAGGCATTGCAGACTACGCGGCGCGGGAGCTCTCCCAGCTGGCCATCTGTCTGGTCCCGAAGATGGACGTCACTCCGCCGATTCCTGTCGCCGTCACCGGCGGGCTCCTCGGCGCCGACCAGCCGCTGCGCAAGACCCTTCTCGCCAAGCTGGCCGAAGAGCCCCTCTTCCAGCCGACGGACACTCCGGTCGACGCGGTCGCTGGCGCGCTCCGCCTGGCAGACTCCGGCGGCCCGTAGGTCAGCGCTGCCCCCGCTCCGCCCGCTGCCCCAGCCTGCTGTGCCGCATCCCGTAGAACAGGTAGACGAAGAGACCGATCACAAGCCAGATCCCGAACCGGATCCAGGTAAGCTTGGGGAGCTGGAGCATCAGATAAAGGCAGGTGACGATCGAGATGATGGGCGTGAAGGGTACCAGTGGAGCCCGGAACGGACGAGGCCGGTCAGGCTCGAGCCGCCGCAGGACGATGACGCCCGCCGATACCAGCACGAAGGCAAACAGGGTACCAATGTTGGTGAGATCCACCACCTCCGCGATGTTGGCGAAGGCGGCAAACGTCGCCACGAAGAGACCGGTGATGATCGTACCGATATAGGGAGTCTTGAAGCGCGGGTGGACCCGAGCCAGGAACGGCGGCAGCAGCCCGTCTCGCGACATCGACATGAAGATCCTGGGCTGACCCAGCTGGAAGACCAGCAACACGCTGCTCATGGCGATCACCGCGCCGAGTGAGACGATCAATCGGGAGATCGACAGCAGCTTGGGTGACCCGTCGGCGAGCGCCAGCGCGGTGATCATCGGTTCCGGCGTGCCGAGCTGGTTCCACGGCGCCATACCGGTCATCACCAAAGCCAGAACGATGTAGAGCACGGTGCAGACGATCAGGCTCATGATAATGCCGAACGGCATATCCTTGCCGGGGTCCTTGGCCTCCTCCGCAGCGGTGGAGGTGGCGTCGAATCCTATGTAGCTGAAGAAGATGATCGCCGCGCCGGCGCTGATCCCCTTCCACCCGTTGGGCGCAAACCCGCCGAGCGCGGGATTGTTCCAGTGCTCCGGCTTGATCAGCGTCGCGCCCACGGCGCAGAAGAAGAGGATCACGGCGATCTTGAGCAGCACCATGGCATTGTTCGAGTTGGCCGACTCCCGGATGCCGATCACCAGGACAACCGTAATCAGTGCCACAATGAGGAAGGCCGGCAGATTGGCAATGACGGGAAATCCAAACAGGTGCGGCGCGTTCGAGAGCGCGGATGCCAGGTACTGAGCCGATGGGTTGGCCGACCCGGCGGCCACCGCCTCGGCGGCCTGGTGCGCGGACCGGAAGTCCGTCGCCAGCCAGGCCGGAAGCGAGACGCCAAAATGGGAAAGAAGCTCGCGGAAGTAGCCGGCCCAGCCGATCGCGACGCCGATGTTACCCACCGCGTATTCGATGATCAGATCCCAGCCGATGATCCACGCCACCAGCTCACCGAGCGAGGCGTACGCGTAGGTGTATGCGGAGCCCGAGATCGGAACCATGGCGGCGAATTCGGCGTAGCAGAGCGCCGCAAAGCCGCAGGTGAGCGCGGTCAGGAGAAAGGAGATGACGATGGCCGGTCCGGCGCCGGGCCGGAGCGCGTCTCCCACGATGGCCGTGCCGGTTGTGGCGAAGATCCCGGCGCCGATCGTGGCGCCCACCCCGAGGGCGGTCAGGTGCCACTTGTTGAGCGAGCGTCGCAGGCCGCCGCGCTCCAGGATGTCGTCTTCACAATCCTGGATGGATTTCCGGAGCAAAAGCCGGCTCATAGTTCCTCGAAAGCGTGGAGTCCACCCTACCCTTGCGCTGTCGGTGCGAGGAGAGTGGGATGGAAGTGGCAGCCGTTACGAGCTGCTCTTTCCCGGAAGGGTGAATGAAATCTTGGTTGTTCCAGCTACCCAGGTACCATCGGGCCCGCGCGCGGGCGTGAAGCGGAATGCGCGCATTACTTCGTCGAACTTCTTGGCGTAGTCGCGGTCCTTGATTTCCGGTACGACCTGATAGCGCTCGACGCGGCCGTCCACTCGAACCCAGAACGTCACGCTGAGGGAGACGCCGCGCAGCTCCTTCGGCGGGTTGTCGAAGGGGAACGCCATGTCGCGCGGCTCGGGCGGCCGAGCCCGGCCTCCACCCGAACCCGAATCGGCACCGTTGCCCTGGCCCTGCCCGGCGCGTCCCGCTCCTCCGCTCGGTGGCCCGCCGCCATTGCCCGGTGCGTTCGATCCCACTGTTGGGGCACCCGGCTGGACCGGACCCGTGTCGATCGCCTCTGCTGCGGGTGGCGCCATTGGTGCCGGATCCGCTCCCGCCACCGCCACCGCCTTAGGAGGGCGCACCGGCGGGGCCTTGGCGACCGTTGGCACCGGCTCCGGGAGCGAAGGCAGGGTAATATACGCCACCCGGTTACCCCCGCCACCGCTGCGCGAGCCGCCGCCGCCACGGAGTGCGGCATCGCCGGGTGCAAGCGTGCGGCTCCACAACTGCTCACCGTGACTCACCAGCAGGGCGAGAAGCAGGAGGTGAACCGCGATCGATGCGGCCAGGCCCGCATACCGGCTCGGGGAGTTCGGAAGGCGAAGGTTGGGTACGACAGGCGCTCGCGTAGATGCCTCGTAGGGTAAGACGGGAAGGCCGGGAAAGGCGGGAAGGGTTCGAGAGCGAGTAAATCTTTCCCGCCCTTCCCGTCTTTCCCGCCCTTCCCGTCTTTAAGTAAACATATACAAAACGACGTCCTCCCCGACCCCGAACGCACGCGCGGGGACCCGAAGGTCCCCGCGGTAAAACTGTAAGGGCGCACCGGGCGCGCCCCTCCTTACTTGGTAGCTGGTGGCTTGTCCGCTTCCCGGGGGGTAAACCCGATGATCTGTACTCCGGCGCCCCGAGCAACGTCCATGGCCTCGATCACGTCCTGGTAGAGCCGGTTGGCCCCGGCCTTGATGAAGAGCAGCTTGGCCGGACGCGCGTCATAGATGGCGTGCATCTGGGTATCCAGCTGATCCTTGGGAACCGGCTGGCCATTGATGGCGTACCCACCATCGTCGAACAGCTCCAGTACGATCTGGCTCGGTGGGGTCTTGTTGGTGATCGGCGTGTCCGGCGGCGGCACCTGCACGTCGAGCGCCATCC
>DASYVW010000566.1:0-7467 GCA_035936675.1 Gemmatimonadales bacterium | reverse complement strand
TTCGCCGTGTGCGTGCCGGGGCCATGGAGTATCCTCATTGCTGCGCGTGGGCTGGCCCGCCCAGACGAGCAGATCCTAGGCCAGGCAACCAACAGCAAGCAGGGTACCCTCTTAGGAATTTCGTACGTCCCTGCGGCTGGCGGTGGGCCGCAACCCTTGGCGCAAATCCCTTTGAGGAACACCCCTCAGCACCGTGCTCCGGCGCGGTCGCTCCAACCGCCAACGTCATTTTCTGGTCACCCGCCCTCCGCTCCTAGCCGAGGTTGATCCCACAAGCACCTAAGTTCACATGCAGATCTGGGTGATGCATTCTTTGACGGTTACTGACCAGTTTTTTGACTCTCAGAATGTTGGTAAACACTTGTTCTGCATCGTGTTATACTAACGGACGCGGTTGCCAGCCGGCGTGCTGATAGGGTTACCCAGTCGAGACCATAACCTGGGAGACATCGTGGGCGCATCGAGACAGGTACTCGTTCGGACACTGGCTGTTCTCGGGGTCGTGCTCGCCCTTCCCGGGGTCGCCGAGAGCCAGGTGGGGATTCCTTCCGGCCTGGTCCAGGTCGCCCTCGTGGCCCATGTAGCTCCGCGCGGCTCGATCCAGAATGTGAGTGCTGAGCGAGAGACCGGCCGGATGGGCTCTGTCCGCGAGGCTTTGGTCACGGTCCGCGTAGCCGCCAACACCGGGTACCAGCTCGTGGTCCGGGGGAGCGCAGTCGCGGGCTCCCGTATTTGGGTCCGCGGTGTCAACGGAGAGTTTCAGGAGCTCACCGCCGGCTCGTCCGTAACCGTCGCGCGAGGCACGCGTGCGGCCGGACAGTGGGATCGTGAGGTGCAGTATCGCATCGAGTCGGCCGGCGACCTGAAGAGCCTGCCGGTACGCTACGAGATTGCGATCAATCCGACGCTTTAGTCACTCCCGCCCGGCTGTCCCATCTCATCGGGCACCTCGATACTCAGTAAAAGAAACGGATCAGGCGCAGGATGCCTGATCCGTTTCTCACTTTGATGGACAGCCAGCCGGGCGTACGAGGAGGAAGGCAATAGTGCGTGCGAGTGCTTCGGCATGGCCAGGGAGGGAATTGAACCCCCGACACGAGGATTTTCAGGGCGTCAGCGGCCGATTCCTCCAGGTCTGTCCAGATCGATTAGCGACCGTCCAGCAACGACTACGACAGGCCCATGGAGCATCGAGCATCACCGAGAACCCTTGAATACCGCGGAGTTCAGGTACTAACTAGGTACCGCAATCACGGCGGCTAGGCATTAACGCGCACAGTTCGCACGGCGTACGGCTGGAATCGGCAGCGGTGGCACGGGCTCACGGTGACCGCGGAAGGTGGAGGCCTCGATCTCGCCGCCTTCCTCGTCGAGTACCTTCTTCTGGCACATCCCACGGATTGAACCGCAAGCGAGGAGGACGAGTACGTCAGTGTACACCCGATCCGCGCCGCGCGTCCCTCGCGAGGGGCCCCCCAGTGTCACCGACGGGCCGTTTTGTGGGGAAGGACCGCCGGTCTCATGGTGGGGCCCCACCCGATGCTGAATCCGGACCGGACCGCGTCCGATTCTCCCGGCCGGACCAGCCACGTGCGCTGGAACATCCTCGCGCTCCTCACACTCCTTAGCTTTGTGGCCTACCTGCTCCGGACCAACATGTCCATCGCCGGGGAGCGGATGATGGGTGACCTGGGCCTCTCCCAGGTGCAGCTGGGCTGGGTACTGGCCGCCTTTGCGTGGGGCTACGCCATCTTCCAGTTCCCCGGCGGACTCCTGGGTGAATGGCTGGGTGGCCGGAAGGCCCTCACCTTGATCGCGGTGCTCTGGGGAATCCTCAATCTGCTGATCGTGCTCGTCCCGGGGAGCTCGGCCGCGGGACCGGTCCTCATCATCACCTCGCTCGCGGCATTGCGCTTCCTCATGGGGGCCGCACAGGCGCCGGTCTTTCCGGTGCTGGGCGGGCACACGATTGCGCGGTGGTTTCCGGTCTCGGGATGGGCCTTTCCGAACGCGCTCACGAATATGGGGCTCACTCTGGGCGCCGCGGCCACCGGACCATTGATCGTGCTACTGATACGGTCCTTTGGATGGCGCTGGTCCTTCGCGCTTACGGCACCTCTCGCCTTTCTCTGCGCGGGGGTCTGGTGGTGGTACGGACGCGATGACCCCTCCCAACACCCCGCCGTGGGCCCCCAAGAGCTCGAGCTCATCAACGCCGATCGGCCGTCGACCAGCTCCGTGGGCGATCCCCGGGCTGCCTGGAGGCTGGTGCTGCGTAACCGCGAAGTCACCCTGATCACCGCCAGCTACTTTTTCAACAACTACGTCTTCTACTTCTTCTTCAATTGGCTCTACATCTATCTGGTTGAGATCCGGAAGTTCGAGGAGCTTCAGGGCGGTGTACTGGCCGCGGCTCCCTGGGTCGCCGGGGCCTTCGCCGCGGTCTTCGGTGGCTGGACCTGCGATCGGCTCAGCCGGCGTTACGGCATTCGCCTGGGCTGTCGCCTGGTCGTGATAGTCGGGCTCCTCCTGGCAGGCGCTTTCGTCATCGCGGCCGGCGCCGCGAGTAGCCCCTCTGTCGCCGTGATATATCTCTCTCTATGCCTAGGCAGTCAGCAGTTCACGGACAGCGCCTACTGGGCCGCCGCCACCTCGGTCGGTGGCCGGCATTCTGCCGCCGCCTGCGGAGTGATGAATACGGGTGGCAATGCAGTGGGCGGCATCGTGGCGCTGTTGGTTCCGTTCACGGCCCGCGCGCTGGGCTGGCCAGCGGCGCTCGCCACCGCCTCACTGTTCGCCTTCGTCGGCGCGGGTCTCTGGCTCTGGATCCGGGCAGACAGATCGATCGACGACCCATCCAGCCGCATCGCCGGCTCGTCTGCAGCACCGATGGTCGCATCATGAACCCGATGCTCGACCGACTGCCCGACCGCTACACGGTCGCGCAAGACTCGCGAGGGCCGCCGGGCCACGGTCTATCTCGCCCGTGATCTCAGGCAGGAGCGCAAGGTCGCCATCAAGGTGCTCCGGCCCGCAGCTCGCGGCTGATCGGCGCCGAGCGGTGCCTTGCCGGGATCAGGACGACGTCGCACCTCCAGCATCCGCACATTCTTGCGCTGTTTGATTCCGGCGAAGTCGGCGGCCTGCCCTACTACGTCATGCCGTACGTCAGCGGAGAATGTATTTTTTTCAGGTACTGTCAGCAATAAAGGCCACCCAACTCGGGTGGCCACGAATTCCAATAAGCAATGTTATAGCGCCGAGTTACCTCGAATGGCCAGGGAGGGAATTGAACCCCCGACACGCGGATTTTCAGGGCGTCAGCGGCCGATTCCTCCAGGTCTGTCCAGAACGATTAGCGGCCGTCCAGCAATGACTTACGACAGGCACATGGAGCATCGAGAATCACCGAGAACCCTTCAATACCACGGAGTTTAGGTACTAAACAGGTACCGAAAGTTCACGCCGCGACCCGCTATCCCCGACAAGGGTGCCCAGCGGCCCGCAATGTGATCCGCGGCGGGGCCAATCAGACGCTACGCTCACGACACAAATGAACTGCCCTGCGATCGCGAGCACCGCGTCCTTAGTCAAGGGCTCGTCGAACGCTTCGGTGGCCGCAGCGTCGCTGAAACTACCGTTCGCCGCGCGTTCACATCGCTGCGCCGCGAACACTCAAGCCCTTACCCCCTCGACAACCGAGAGGTGAGTTTCGGTGGAAACGACGCGCCGAAGCTTGAACCCGGATCGCTTCAGCATCACCCGGAACTCCGCCTGGGTGCGCTCTCGGCCACGTGGCGTGAGCACCAGCATCTCAAGATCCAGGAGTTTGCCGAAGTGCGCCCTGTTGCCGGGCGGGATGACCGCGTCGACGATTAGCACTTTCCCGCCGGGCTGCATCGCGCGGTGGCAGTTTCGGAGGATCTGAGTTGCCCGCTCGTCATCCCAGTCGTGGATGATGTGCTTCATCACGTAGGCATCGCCCCCCTCTGGAACGGACGCAAAGAAGTCGCCGCTGACGATTTGGCAACGGTCGGCCACGCCTCCGCTCTGGAGCAGCGTCGGACGCTATGCCGAAGCTCTCCCCACGGGCGCCACGTGCTCTCGTGCCCTGTGAATAGCGCATAGCCGCCGAGCGCTTGGGACGAGTCTGTGCGGAGTAGCCTGCCGAGCGGAGTGAGCCGGAATCTCCGGTTTCCGGTCTCGGCGAAGAGCCCAACGCTCCCCAGGGCGCGGAGCAGCCGATAGACACCGTCTTCCGAAGCGTTCGCCGTTCGCGCAATGTCGGCGGCCGTCCTGGGCCCGTCCTTCAAGACGTCTGCAATGCCGAGCTCGGCGGCGACCGCAATCGCCTGACTCACCCATTTGCCGGCAGTCAGGTTCATCAAGGTCATGGGATCGGAAGCCTTCTTCGCTGGGGCCGGTCTCGGTTTCGCCATATTCTTCCTCGGTTTAAGCGGTGACGCCGCTCACGGCTCAGCAGTTCGGTACTCCACTGAGTCCACACTGGTGTGGTTGACTCTCGCTCTCGCGGCCGGATGCCGGCTGCTCCAGACCGGGCCACGCTCGGGTCGCGAGGGCGTCCTTTGAGGGCACTACCCAACCGCCTGAGCCTGAGCCTCAGTCACGCACCACCAGTCGTTGGAGCCAGAGCGGGGTCTTTGGAGCGCCGAGCACCAGCCGGTATTCCCCGCGTTCGGGGATGACCTCGAAGTCGTACGTCTCTCCGACCTGCAGCACCTGCGCCGCCGCTGACGACCGGGCCTGACGTGGCGGGAGATCCGCGCCGTCCTTGGCCAGATGTCGCCAGGTCGCCGGGGAGGAGTCACGGTAAATCGAGAAGGGGAAGCGTCCCGCCGCCCCAATGTTCACCAGGCGAAAACGTTGGCGCACTCCAGCGGTGACCTCGAGCGGAGGCGGCGCCGAGTCGCCATTGACGAGGATGTTGGGCGGATCGGCGTCACCGTCCCAGCCGATGATGAAGACATGATCGGTCGCGGGGTCGAATCGGCGTCCCGGCTCGAGCACGACGATGGCGCCGTAGAGGCCCGACGTCAGCTGCTCGATGTCGTTCATGTGGGTGTGATAGATGAAGGTTCCCGCCCGGGGAAGAGTGAGCTGGGCGGTAAACGAGTCGCTGGGCTCGATCGACGGGGCGAGCTGGGTACCGGCGCCACTCCACCCTGCCACACCGTCCGAGTAACTCTCCAGCTCGATCCCATGCCAGTGAATCGCGGTCGGCTCGCGGAGCCGGTTGGTTACGACGAGATCGGTGGGCTCACCCCGAGTCAGGACGAGAAGGGACCCGGGGATTTCGGTTGAATCCGGCGCGGGTGGCACCGGTCCCCGCTGCAGCACGAACCCCATCGCGCGGGCCGCTCGATTTCGCTTTGCTCCTTCTTGAACGAAAAGATGCAGCTGCCGCGGCTGGCCGCGTTTCGTCGCGATAGCGTTCGGGCGAGGACGCACCGTGATGCCCACGACGAGCCCCGCCATGTGCACTGTCGGGTCATGAGCCATCCGGTCGTGGCTTTCCGGCGGGGGCGGATTGAGCCGGGCATCCGGCACGACGTGAAAGCCGATATGGCAATGAAAGAGCCAGTTTCCGGCTCGATCCGGAACATAGGTCATGGCCATCGTGGTGAACGGCAGCAGTCCTTCTGTGACCACCAGCCGGCGGTCACTTGGCGGATAAAGGGTGTCGCTGACGCCGTCACCGCGTGCGTCTACCAGATAATAGAACCCGTGCAAGTGCATTGGGTGATTCCGGCCGCTCGCGTTAATCACCCGCCAGTGCACACTATCGCCCACCGTCGCCAGCATTCGTTCCGTGTAAGGCCAGGCGCGGCCATTGATCGTGAGCGTATTGCGATAATGAATAGAATCGATGGTTGATCCCCAGATGTTTATCATGAGGATCCGGTCGGGCGAGGTAACGTTCGGCGGGTCCACGACGAAGGCGCCGGAGACCTGCTCCCGCTCATCGTCGATGTCGTTGTCGAAGGTGTGCCGGCCGAGCACCGCGAGGTACAAATAGGTGCCGGGCGCGCCGGCGGTGAAGCGCACGGTCCGGGAGTCCCCCGGATGAAGAATCAGGCTGTCGCCCCAGGTGGCGGGATGGGTGACAAGACCGTGCACTGAAATCGTCGAGTCGGAAAGAGCGTTGGTGACTGAGGCTACGATTATCGTCCCGGTCCTCACCCGGATCAGCGGTCCCGGAATCTGCGGGGCGCGTCCCTCCTCCCCGAATGCGGCCACTTCAATCGACGGCCCGCTATCCGCCTCGGGCCGCCAGACCGCCATCCGAACCTCGAGATGAATCTCCAGGGTATCGCCGTGGAATCGGCCCGCCGGAGTGCGGTTGTCGTTGGCGACGACCAGGGGGAGATCGCTTCCCGCGCGGCCTGGATTCCCCCGCGGTGACGGCAGCCAAGCCGCGAGGACTGCCGCTGCCCAGGTGATGGTACGTGCGTTCGTCATGTCATCGCTCTCCCCGCGAGGGCCGCAGGGTCACAAGGTGATGCAGCTTGTGGAATCGATGGGATTTTCCTGCGGGGCAGTACCGCCGCTGAGCTGTCCATTCCCTCGAACTCCGCGGCGTGGAGGTAGTGCTTGCCATCCTCCGCCCAGCCCTGGAGAGGCGGGTTGGAGCGCGGAGCGAACATCTTTGCCAGCGACCGCTCCTCACTCTCGCCAACAAGCTCAATCTTCCAGCGGACGGCCGGCAGCACCCGCACATTCTGCCGCTGCTCGACTCCGGTGAGGCCGACGGATTTCTCTACTACGTCATGCCCTACGTCGATGGAGACTCTCTCCGCGACCGGCTGGTGCGCCAGGGCGAACTGCCGGTACCGGAGGCGGTGAAGCTCCTCTGCGAGATCGTGGATGCATTGGCCTACGCCCATGCCCATGGGGTAGTCCACCGGGACATCAAGCCGGACAACGTGATGCTTTCGGGCCGCCACGCGCTGGTGATGGACTTCGGCGTGGCCAAGGCGGTGAGCGAGGCGACCGGACGGCAGTCGCTCACCACGGCGGGCGTGGCCTTGGGCACCCCGGCCTACATGGCCCCCGAGCAGGCGAGCGCCGATCCGCACCTCGACCATCGGGTGGATATCTACGCCGTCGGTGCCATGGCCTACGAGCTCCTCGCCGGCCGGCCGCCTTTTACTGCCGCCACCCCGCAGCAGGTGCTGGCGGCGCATGTCACCCAGGCGCCCGAGCCGATCACGGCACACCGAGCCAGCATCTCGCCGGCACTAGCCGCGGTGGAGTCGTTGGCAGCCAACATGGCGCGCATGGAATCGAAGGCTGTCCTGCGAGAGCGGTCGATCTCGGCATACTCGGGCTGGTCTAGGAGGAGCCAGGTGGCGGGTGCTTCATCCAGCACCAGCCGAAGGACAAGCTCGGGGTGCTCGGAGGCGACACGGAGAGCCACGTACGCCCCGTAAGAGTGGCCCACCAGAA
>DASYVW010000565.1:0-5923 GCA_035936675.1 Gemmatimonadales bacterium | reverse complement strand
CCTCCAGCCGGAGCTGTCCGGCGTTGAGCCCACGCCGGCGGCCCCGGCGGCCGAGACGCTCGCTCATAGCCCGGAGAATGGGATGAAGCACGCCGAGATCGTTGGTATCGGTTGCGAAGGTATGGACCACGTGGAACTCGGCCTGCCGCTCCGGGGGGAGCACCGGTCGGGGATCGATACCTTGAGCCCGCGCCCGAAGCGTCCGGCCGCTGCGGCCAAAGACCGCGCAGAGGGCGCTCTCAGAGATAGCCGCGACTTCGCCGATGAGATCGAGCTGGTAATCCTCCAGCCGCTCTTGCACACGGGGGTCGAGCTCTGGTAGTACCACCAGCCGATGAGGAGCAAGAAAGCTTCGTTCGTTCCCGACGGGGACGTACAACAACTCATCCCCCTGCTGTCCGCCTGTCCACCTGTCCGCCCGTATGGCGGCCTGGCTCACCAGTTTGTTGGTGGCGATCCCTACCGAGAGAGGCAGCCCCAAACGCTCACTCGCCTCCCGCCGGATGCGGGCGGCTACGTCCTGCGGCGGACCGAAGAGCCGGCCGGTACCGGTGAGGTCGAGAAAGGCATGACCGTACCCCCGCGGCTCGATGGCCGGCGCGAAGGTCCGCAGGATCTCATGCAGCGCGTGTGAGGCCCGAGCGTAGAGCTTCGGGTTGGGTGGCAGGATGATGAGATCGGGACAGAGCCGCTGCGCCTTGCGCACGGGCATTCCCCGCTCGAGTCCCGCCAGCCGAGCCTCGGCGGAAAGTGCCACAATCGCGGCGCGGTCGGCGCCCGGCGGGGCCACCGCCAGAGGCCGCGTTCTGAGCTCGGGCGCCACCAGGCCTTCGAGGGTGGTGCAGAAGGCCGGTGGGTCGATGAACAACACTGAGCGCATTTATCGGTCGGACCACACGGCCAGCTCGTTGCCGCTGGGATCGCTAAAGTGGAATCGCCGCCCGCCGGGAAAGCTGAAGATCGGGCGAACGATTTTACCGCCTGCCTGCGTGACCCGCCGCTCCATGGCCTCGAGGTCTGCCGCGTAGATGACCACCAGCGGGCCGCCGGGGCGTACCTCCTTTGCGGTCTGAAAGCCGCCGTTCAGCCGGCCGTCGGCGAAGCTGGCGTAGTCCGGCCCGTAGTCCTCGAATGTCCAGCCGAAGGCAGCGCCGTAGAACCGCTTGGCGTCGGGCACGCTCTTGACGGAGAACTCGATGTAGTCGATGCGGCGATCGTGCTCGGAATCACTCATAGCAGAATCCCTTCACAGGAGAATTTCCTGCTTGTCGATCTTAGTGGGGTCTTTGCGCGGTGCGGGCTCCTCGAGCTGCCTTCTCCGCCTACCACCCGCTCCGCGGGTACCCGCCTCGTCAACTGAAAAGCCGAACGCCTGCTGCAGCGCGCGGAGCCGGCGGGTGAGCGCGTCCTGGTAGCTCTGGCTGACATGATCCTTCCCGGCATAGTGACGCCGATAGCGCTCGGCCAGCTCCGGAAATTCCTGCTCCAGCAACGGAAGGAAGCGGTGCCGCGCCGCGGGACCGAGCCGGAGCGCCGACCCGACCACGTAGCGGGCGCCCGCCTCCTTCGCGGCTTCGATGAGACGGGCGAGTCCCGCCCAGTCGTCGGTGATCCCCGGGATGATCGGCGCCACCAGGAGCCCGGCATACACGCCGCCCTGGGTGAGCCGCCGAAGAGCCCGAAGCCGGGCTTCCGGTATCGGCGAGCGACGCTCGAGCCGGCGGGCGAGCCGCCGATCCGCCGTGGCCAGCGAGATGTTGACGGTCACCTCGTTACGCTCCGAAAGCTTCTGGAGCAGGTCGAGGTCCCGGGTGATCAGGGGCGATTTGGTGATGATCCCGATCGAGAGGCCATGATAGGAGCGGAGTACATCCAGAATCCGGCGGGTGAGCCGGAACTGTCGTTCGGCCGGCTGATAGGGATCGGTGGCGGTGCCGATCACCAGCGTGTGGCCAGCCACCTGGGCGGGCTTGAGCGTGCGGGCCAGCACCTCGGCGACCTCGGATTTGACCAGGATCTCCTTCTCGAAGGCCTCTTCGGGCGGCAGGCGGACGTCCGCCTGCCCGCCCGTCCGCCCGTCCGCCCGTTCCATCACCCACCGGTGCGTATCTCTTGCATAGCAGTAGGTGCAGCCGAACTCGCAGCCGACGTATGGGTTGATCGACCAGAAACCCATTCCGGTGGACGCGGGATTGTTGAGCACCGAGCGTACCGGCAATCGGATGAACGTGGTTCCCCGGGCGCGTTCATCTAGGATGGGGAGGCGGGGAAGCGGGGCGGGCGCCCCCTGGGCGGGTGGGAAGCTCGGCAATAAGTCCATTTGTGGAGCGACTTCTCCAACCGACCGCCCGTCCGCCTGTCCGCCCGTCCGCCCGACTTTCACCCGCACTGTCCCCACCCGCATTGTGTGCAATTGATGCAGGCCGAAGAGCGGACCAGCAGCCCTCCGCAGTCGGGACATCTACCGATCATGCGGGTGGTAGGCTCCAGCTGGGGAACCCTGCGGTCGGGGAGTGGGGTGGGATGGGGCTGGAGCGGCGGCACTGGGAACCCCCGTGGCTTCGGTATATGTTCGGCACCATTAACCGAATATACCCCGAAGATGGGGAGCGTCAAGATTTGGCCGGGATAGTTGTTAGTCCCCCCGATTTGGCAGGGTCCCCCCTTTCAGGCTGTTATTCGGGTGAATCTGACCAACCTCTTTCCTTGCTAGCATTTGCCCGGTACCTCCCCGAAGGGAAGCGGACCCGGTTCTCGATTCACATGACCTTCCGCGACGCCGCCGCGATGAAGACCGCGGTGGAGTTGTACGGGGTGCTCCAGGGGGGAACCCAGACCCTCGACCGCCTGGCGCAGTACCTGGCGCGCGCGGCGTAGCCGCCGCGCGCGGGGGTCCGCATAGCGAACCCCCCGGCTTCCTACGCAGATTAACAATTCAGCAGAGCCGATTACATAAGTCAGAAAACCAACAGGGCGGCACGTAGGTGCCGCCCTGCTTTGGAAGACCCCTATTGGGTAATCACTTGCACTTTGGGCTCACCATCGTCAGGCTGGTAACCTGCAGGTGGCCGGCCCCGTGCTCCTTCGCTTCAGCTTCTTCCTTTTCCCCCTTCTCGCCCTGCTCCTCTTTTGCTTCGTTCTCCCCCTTCTCTTCAGCGACCATGGTGCCCTTCACCGTCACCGTATGGCCGACGTGCCCAGTAAGCGCCACGGACTTGCTCGTAATCTCATACTTCTTACCGGCCCTGTTGGTGATGACGAATTCGTTCTCCTCATCTCCCTTTTGCAGGCACCCGGTCACCCTAACTGGCTTCGGCTTCACCTTCGGGGCGTGACCAGTAGGTCTCGCTGCCGATCCTTCCTTCGGAAAGGGCAGACTCAGCATCATCAGGCTTCCCAGCAGAACCGTCGCTTTCATGGATGAGATAACCATATTTCACCTCCTTGGTGACTTGCCTATTTGTGCCGCGCATGGCAATGATAGGATTCAGCACGGCTGGGATCAAGCAAGAGACCTTCCCTTCAGGCGGATTCACGGTCGCACGCCGCTCAGGATTCGTAGCACTGGCCGGCCCTCGAGGTCTTGAAGCGGGAGGTATACGAGGTGAGTGGAGGTGTCGACCGACACGGTGTGCGCGTGGGGGATATCCAGTGCGCCCTCGGTGACTAAACGTCTCTCTTGAACGCGGTAGACCCAGAGTCCGCCCCCGTCCGTCGCCACGTAGAGCCGATGCCACTCGGGATCAAACGCGAGTACGTCGGGATCCTCCCCCACCTTGACCGTGCCCGTTACCTGCATCGCTCCCAGGTCCACCACCTGCAAAGTCGCGTTCCCTTGATTGGCGATGAATAGCAATCGGCCGGGAGCATCGACGTACATGCCATGGGGATGATCCGCGCCCCGAGGGGCATATCGCCCAACGACCTTGGCTGACATCGGATCAATGGCGACGATCTGATTCAGCGTTTGAACTGCCACTAGGATGCACCCCGAGCCGGGATCGTACTTGGTGTTCCCCGCTTCCCCTCCGATGGGAACCCGAGCCACGACCTGGTCGGTGACCCCATCGACCACCAACTCCCCTCCCCCCGACTCATCCGATACGAACACCCGATTTGCATCAGGCGCGTACGCGATACCATCCGGAAACCCTATTGGTCCCGGCGTAGCGCGCACGGTCAGGCTGTCGATGTCGACCACCGCCACGTAGCGCCGGCCTGTTACTGAGGCGTACAGCTTCCTGAGCTCGGGAACGACTAGGACGCCCGTTACTGTCGGCGTCTCGGCAACTCGGCCCACCACTTTTCTCGATCGGGTATCGAACACCTCGACATGGTCATCGTTCATGTGGGAGATATAGAGACGACCGGACTGCGCATCCTGGCTCTGATAGTCGAACCGTACCGGACGGCCTGGAAGCGGGATGTCCACAACCGGGCGTAGAACGGCTGAAGCGTCTGGTGACGAATTTCTGGTCTTATCTCCAAGGACCTCTTTCGCGCGAGGAATCGGGACAGGAGCTCCTCGCGGGTCAGCGCCCTGGCTGAGCGAACAGCGAGGCGCCTGCTGGCCCGCTGTCGGCCCTCCTACCCAGAGCGCTCCCAGGATCGCAGCCGCCATCGACTTCATCCCTGGCTCCCTTCCGTCATAAAGCGAACCGATGTACGGCCTTCACCACGAGGGCCCCGTTGAGGGGTCGTCCGAGAGTGTGGAAGCTCGGGAACCGGTGGGGTGCCGTCGGATCGGTGGTGTAGCCCGAGTTCCAGACGACAAACAGGTCATCGCCGATTCGGGGTATCCAGTGAAAACGCAGATTGAAGTCCACCCGCTGGTCCTCATTGTCGTACTGCACGAAGCCCAGGAACGACGTGCGGGTGTTGAAGGCGTATTCGATGCGCCCGGTCACCAGCGTGGCGACAAACCGCCCGGATGGCAGCGTCACTCGGCTCCGCGATAGGGTCGCCCCCAGAATAACGTGTCCACCACCACGCCAGTCCGCCTGAAGGTCGAGCTCGGTGTTCTTTCCACCATAGAAGTCACCCCAGCTCAGCAGCGAGCCCAAGCTGAGCGGATGGCTCCTCGACATCTGGTACTGCAGTTCTCCTCGGGTCCACCAGTACCGGCCCGGAGGAACGGTCGCGCCGCGGAAGATGGCAAAGGTATCGGCCGGGGCATCGAAGAACCGTTGGATGTTGATCTCGAAGTGCGCCCCCGACTGGAAGTCGCCGCCCAGGGGGCGCCATTCAAACCAGGCGGTCTGCCAGTCGCGACTCCGGAAGATGGAGCCGGATTCATTGGCGATGATATCCCAGCTGGGGATCGGGAACAGGAGATCGAGCTGCCGGATGCCGAGCACATGAGGGCGGGGCATGAAATCGATGTGTGAGGTCGTCTCCCAGATACCGGTTCGTTCGACAAATCCGAGTGTCGGTGTGAAACCGGCGTCGATGCGATACAATGATATGAAGTTGTCGAACAGGTCGTTGGGAAAGTCCGTTCCGTAGCGCCAGGCGATGGGGAACCCGCTGATCCCAGGCGTTTGGCTCCCCATGATCCAGAACGACGGCTCGATATTCAGCCCGCCGACCACCAGCGGCAGATCTACGTCAAGCCCGGCGGTGCGTTCGGCTCCCTTGCCGCCCACTGGGATCCGCTGCGTTGCAATCCCACCGATATACGAGCGGTCCAACAAGTCGTGCTTCACCCTCACGACCAGATCGTTCGCTCTGTCTCCCTTCCCGGTCTGAACATCGAGCATTCCGAGGGCCCACGGACCAACCTTCCCGTACACCCGCCCGCCGGCCAGAATGGGCACCACTTGCCCGCTGTCGCCGAGCCCGATTCGCCTCGAGTAGAAGGGCTGCACCCGAGTGGGCGTCGCGAAGTCGAAGATGCTGCTCGATTCGAGGAAGAAGTCGCGCT
>DASYVW010000564.1:0-3245 GCA_035936675.1 Gemmatimonadales bacterium | reverse complement strand
GGGTCGCCGGAGCGATCCGCTCCTCCAACTCCTCAACCGACAGTTCAAGTGCCTCTGCTTCTTTCCCGGTGGCCTTACGGATCTGGTCCTTCTGCTCCGGGGTGAGCATCAACCGGAAACTCGGGGTGGTGGCCATGGTGCTGCTCCTGTGCTTTGGGGTCCGGAACCGCTAGAAGACTGGCTGACAATCTGGGGGCCCTCCGTGAACCCAGCGTGAAAAACCCTCTTGCCGCCTCGTGAATTCCCCGTAGGTTGGTGACACCCCCTCGAGGCGCTCCTGTGGCGGGTATCACCCTGACATTGCTCGGCCCACCATCCGTGTTGCTGGCGGAGGGGGGGACGAACGCGCCTCCCCTGGGTGCCAAGGACCTCGCCCTGCTCACCTTCCTGGTGCTCGAACCGGGCCCCCATACCAGAGAAGAGTTGGCCGGCTTGCTCTGGGGAGAGTCGTCAGAGGCAGAAGCGCGGGCTTCGCTTCGCCAGTCCCTCCAACATCTCCGTACCAGGCTGGGCCCGCTCGTTCGGGGCGACCGCGCTGTCGTCCAACTGGCCGGGCTGGTCCAGTGCGACGTTCGGGACTTCCGCGACAAGGTGGTCCAGGAGCCTCGCCTCGCCCTCACGACCGACGTCCCTCGCTTTCTCGCGGGGTTCTCCGTTCGCCATGCCCCCCACTTCGATGAATGGGTTGCCGAAACGAGACGCGGGCTGCTCCGGCAGTATCAGCATGCGCTCGGCACGCTGGCTCGCGAGGCGATGGGACAGTGGCGCTGGCGGGAGGCGGTGGAGCTGGCGGACAAATGGCTCGCCGGCGACCCCTTATCGGACGATGCCGCCCGGCTTGCCACCGAGGCGCGATACCTGTCGGGCGACCGGGGTGCCGCTCTCGCCTGGTTTGCCGAGTACCGGACCCGGCTCTTGCGGGAGACCGGCTGCGAGCCGAGTCGGAGTCTGTTCAATCTGATGCGCCGGGTGGAGTCCGACACCGCCCCGATTAATGCCCGTCCGATTACCGATGAGTGGTATGCCCGGGCGCCCTCTTTCGAGTCCAATCTCATCGGCCGAAAGGAGGAGTGGGAGGCGCTGGTGAAGGGATGGAAGGCGGTTCGCCGGGGGGCCGGACGGATCCTGCTGCTCGAGGGCGAGCCGGGGGTAGGGAAGTCCCGCCTGGCCGGAGAGTTCGTGCGCTGGGTGGTGGCGGACGGCGGGAGTGTCCTGCGCGGTCACGGCTACGACGTTCGAGGCGGCATCCCCTTCGAGCCGATCGTGGAGCTGCTGCGCGACGCGCTCGGCGCCCCCGGCTTGGCCGGAACCGCGCCCGAGTGGCTCACCGAAGCAGCCCGGCTGCTTCCCGAAATCAGGCAGCGGTTCCCCGCGCTACCCAACCCCGCGGTGCCGGCTGACTCGGCGGAGGGATGGCGACTGTTCGAGGGGGTTGCCCAGCTGGTGCTCGCCCTGGCCGCCGAGCGGCCGGTGGTGATCTCGCTGGATGACCTTCAGTGGTGCGACAGCGACAGCTGCAGCCTGCTTCGTTTCCTCATCCGGCGGACGGAACAAGCGCCCGTGCTCTGGCTGGGCACCGTGAGTCTGGGCGAGCTGGAGCGGGATGCCCCCGCCGCTCGTCTCTGCCGGGTTCTGCGCGCCCAGTCGCACGCCTCGATCGTTCCGCTGCGCCCTCTCACCGAGGAAGAGCTCTGGCTGATGATTCGGGAGATGGGTCACGTCAGCACCCCCACGGGCGCCCGTCGCTTTGCCAACCGCATATTCGGCGTCACGGCGGGCAATCCGTTTTACGTGATCGAGCTGCTGAAGACCATGTTCGCCCAGGGGTTGCTCGCCGCGGACGAGGATACGGGAGAATGGACCACATCGTCCGGATCCCTGGCGGACGGCCGCGAGCTTCCGGTGTCACAAACGGTGCATGACGTCATAGCCGAGCGGGTGGAGCGGCTGCCTGAGCAGTTGTGCGAAGTGCTGGTCACGATTGCAGTGGCGGGTGCGGGGTGCCGTACGGAGGTGCTGTCTCACGTGCACAGCATCTCCCGTCTGCACGCGGCCGGCGTGGCGGACGCGCTGGTAGACCGGCGACTCGTAGTGGAGGAGGGCGGGATCTACCGCTGCGCGCACCCGGTCATTGCCCATGTCGTCCGCGATGGGCTCACCACCTCGCGGCGGCGCGAGGTGCACCGCATCCTTGCGCTCGCTCTGGAGCGGTCCACGCCGCCGGCGGACGTTCCCGAGGCGGCCCGGGAGATCGCGCGTCATGCGGATCGTGGGGGGGAACCCGCGCTGGCATACCGGTTCGCGCTGGTCGCCGCGGAAGGCGCCGTGGAGCGCTACGCCTTTGCCGAGGCCATGTCGTGGCTCGACCTGGCGGCGACGAACGGGAGCGGGGTAGGGGAAGCTGCTGCGGTGAACCGGCTCACGGCCGATGTGCTGGAAAAGGCCGGCTGGAGTGAAGCGCCGCCACTAGCCAAGCTGGGAAGTCCGATCACCCGGGAGTTGGAGCGGGAGGATTTCGATCTCCCCGTGCGGGGCTGATCTTCTCCGTCCCCTCGCTTCCGCTCGGGGCATGCTTCTCCGCCCTCTCCGCCCTTCCCCCATACCTCACTGCCGTCATCTCCGCCAGAATCGCTAGCGCCGTCTCGGCCGGTTGTCGCCCGCCCAGATCGAGCCCGATCGGCCCATGCAGCCGTGCAATCTGATCGTCGGTCAGTCCCGCCTCGCGCAGCCGCTCACGCCGTGCAGCCTGCGTCTTTCGGGAGCCGATGGCCCCCACATAGGCAGCCGGAGACCGGAGCGCGATCTGTAACGCGGGCTCGTCGAACTTGGGGTCGTGCGACAGGACGCACACATAGGACGCCGCGTCGAGACCGATGCGCTCGAACGCCTCTTCCGGCCAGGCCTGAATCAGCTCATCCGCGTCCGGGAAACGATCCCGGCCGATGAAGGCCTGGCGCCCATCGGCGACAATGGTCCGGTAGCCCAGCGCCCTGGCCAGAGGGACCAGCGCCACCGCAATCTGTACTCCGCCAAAAACGACCAGCCTGGGCTGCCGAGGGAAGACCTCCAGAAAAATGGTGACCGGGCCGGCGTCGCTCTGAAACTCGCTGCTGGCGCTGCTCTCCTTCTTCAGCGCGGCGAGCGCGCCATCCCGCACTGACTCCTGGGGTACTCCTGGCAGTGCGCCCGCGATCTTTCCGTTCTCGAAGATTCGCATCGAGCTTCCCAGCCCCGGACCCGCGATG
>DASYVW010000563.1:0-2426 GCA_035936675.1 Gemmatimonadales bacterium | reverse complement strand
AGACCGCTCCCTATCTGATCGCGGTCTTCGCCCAGCGCTACGGCCTCACGGCAGAGGCAAAGCGACGAACCCACTACTACGTCATGGAGTCCGTCGGGATAGCCACCGGACTGCTCCTTGCCGCACTGCACCATGCGGGACTCGCCTCGTTGACCCACACGCCGAATCCCATGGGGTTTCTCAGCGAAGTGCTGGAGCGGCCGCCCAACGAGCGAGCGGTAATGCTGGTGGTGACCGGGTATCCGGCGCCGGGGGCGGTGGTGCCCAAGCTCCGCCGGAAGCCGCTGGAAGCCATAGCGACCTTCCGATGAGACCGGGCGCTTGGTGGCCCCGGGGGAGATCCACGGCTTGGTTCAGAGCGTTCTGAATTAAGCACCCTGAAGCTGATTCCGATCCCAGTCCCCTACAGAGGAGCCTCGCCATGCACCAGCCACTGCGTCACTCCAACGTCCTCCTGGCCGGCGTCCTGGCCGGTGGCTTCCTCCTCGCGCCTCCGGCGCTCCCGGCCCAGCAGGATTCCAGCATGATGAAACACGACTCGGCAATGATGGACCACCACAACCAGACGATCGGCCACGACAGCGCCATGGCGCCGAACATGATGTTCATGGGGGCCGAGACCCATAAGGCCGCCGGGGATTACGAGATCGTCGAGACGAAGGGCAAGCAGCAGATCAAGTTCACCGACGACTTCTCCGTCGATCAAACCCCCGAGCTCCACGTTGTGCTCTCCGCCAGTGAGACCCCGGATCGCCACGCCCTGGACCTCGGGAAGCTCAAGAAGAGGCAGGGGGGCCAAAGCTACGACCTGCCCAAGGGCACGGACCTCTCGAAGTACCGCAAGCTTCTCATCTGGTCCAAGAAGCTGAAGCGGCCGGTGGCAAGTGCCGAGCTACACGCTTCCGGCGGCGAAATGGAGCACATGTAAGGCCGGGAGCCGTCGGCGCGCCGATGAGCGCGCCCTCCACGCCGACGCCTACAGTCGAGGAAGAACCCATATGCAGAACAGAGCGATTGCCGGCGCGGTCGCCGGCCTGCTTGCCGGAGTGGTGTTTGGGATCATGATGCAGATGATGAAGGCGCCCACCCCAGACGGTGGGCAGATGCCCATGATGGCCATGGTGGCGATGGTCGTCCGCTCGGAGAGCCTGGTGGTCGGCTGGATCTACCACCTCTTCAACAGCGCCATCATCGGTGGGCTCTTCGGGTGGTTGCTCGGTGCCAAGGCAGAACCGAGCTCTGGCAGCGGCGCCACCTGGGGAGCGGTATGGGGTCTGGTCTGGTGGGTGCTCGGCGCGCTCATCTTGATGCCGCTCCTGCTCGGCATGCCCGCGTTCGCCGCGCTCCGGATGCCGCCGATGCGGCCGGTCGCCATGGGAAGCCTGGCCGGCCACCTGATCTACGGCGGCATCCTTGGAGTCGCCTACGCGCGGCTCCGCCGCTCTGCCGTAAGGCACGCTCCTGTGCCGCGGACTGCGCGGGTACCATGAGGGCCGCTCGGGGAATGAAGAGCGAATCCGAGAACCGATCGGGAGCTCGCGGCGTTGGTTAGACGACCTTTCCAAGGCCTCACCCAATGCGGATCCTCTGCTCGGCCCTTGCTTGGATCATCTCCATCTCCCTGCCCGGTGCGAGCGCCCACGGACAACTGGTTCCTGCGGCTGCCACCGCCGACATCCCTCGCCCCGCACCAGCCTGGGACAACACGAGCTGGCTCAACGCAGACGCTCCGGTGCGGCTCGACCAGCTCCGGGGACGGGTCGTCCTGCTCAACTTTTGGGTATTCACCTGTGGAAACTGCACCCGTACGGTTCCGTCGCTTGTGGAGTTCGATAGCCGGTACCGGCGTGAGGGGCTGACCCTCATCGGGATCCACACCCCCGAGTTTCCGCCCTACGCCGGCGAGCACGACCGGAGCAACGTCGCCAAGGCGCTGGCCCGGCACGGCATCACCTATCCCAATGCCCAGGACAATGACCGCCGAACATGGGATCGCTACGCCATCCGCTATTGGCCGAGCTTCGTGCTGATCGATAGGCGCGGCCGGATCCGGTATGAGGGTGCCGGCGAGTTTCACGTCGGTGACCCCACCTACCGGTCTTTGGAGCAGCGCATTCAAGCGCTGCTTGCCGAGTAGAGGCCGCCATGCGTTTGCTCCTCGCGAGCCTCGTCGCCGCCGCCGCGTGTGAATCAGGGCCGGCGCCGGCTCCGGTGCGGTTGCAGGCGGGGTCGCTCGCAGGTGAGGCGATCCTGGCCGTCGTCCCAGCCCATGACCTGCGCATCAATGCTCGGGTGCCGCCCGCGATCGAGCTCACCACAGGCGGGATCATCCGCCTGGCGCGCGGTCGAGTCTCTGTGGACTCGAACTATTTTCTGGAGCCACCCTGGGAGATCCGTCCACCAGGCGTGCCGGTGCGCGGTGCATT
>DASYVW010000562.1:0-3252 GCA_035936675.1 Gemmatimonadales bacterium | reverse complement strand
GCCCATCCGGAGTGCGGCCTCCCGTTTTTCGGGCGGGTCATGGTGCACCTCGGGATCCTCCCACCCGTCACCCAGATCGCTCTGATAGGAGTAGTAGACTGCCAGCCGTCCGTCCAGGAAGATCCCGAACCCTTGAGCCGGCTTCCCATCATGGACGTGGATCTTTGGTATGCCCTTCGGTAAGTCGTAGATCAGATGATAGATAGGATGGTCGAGGGGAACCTCTACTAGAGGGTGATCCGGAAAGAGCCGGGCCAATTCGCGGCGGATCGATTGATCCATGCCGTAGTTGTCGTCCGCGTGGAGAAACCCGCCCTGGAGCAGGTATCGGCGCAGCGTGACGAGATCCGGATCGCTCCAGTGCACGTTGCCGTGCCCGGTCATATAAAGGTAGGGGACGTTCCAGAGGTCGTCGTCAGCCAGCGTCACGACCCGCTCCTGAGTGCTCACCCGAAGGCCGGTCCGGGTATGCAGGGCCGTGAGCAGGTTCGGTAGGCTCGATGGGTTGGCGTACCAGTCACCCCCGCCGTCGTAATGCAGGCGTCCGATCGTCATCGCGGGCTCGGGGCCGGGCGACCGGCCCGGGGAGCCTGCAGTGATGGCCAGGACCAAAAGCAGCCACGCGATCACGGCAACTCCATGACCAGGCGATAGGCTTCGTTACGCGGGAGACCGAGGGACTCAGTCAATCGCCTTGCCACCTCTCGGCGCGCGAGGCCTTCGGCGAGCAACGAGGTCGCCTGTTCCATGGCTTCCTCGGTGCGATCGGGTTCAGCCGCGGGCGAGCCCGTTCCTCGAAGAATGATGGTGAGCTCTCCCCTGGGGGGCGTAGCGGTAAAATAGTCCACCAACTCACCGAGCGTACCGGAGCGAATCTCCTCGTGCATTTTGGTGAGCTCTCGCGCAACCACCACCGCACGATCAGCGCCCGCCAGCGGAATCAGATCCTCCAGCAACGCCAGCAGCCGCGGCGGCGCCTCGTAGAATATGACGGTCCACTCCTCAACGGCGGCACGTTGCAGGAGCCGTGATCGTTCGCGTCCCTTTCGCGGGATGAAGCCAAGGAAGAGATATCGATCTCCGGGCAGACCGGCTGCGGAGAGGGCCGTGGCCACCGCGGACGGTCCGGGGATGGGCACGACGGTAATTCCGTTCTGCCGCGCCAACCCAACGAGGTCCGCTCCGGGGTCACTTACGGTAGGGGTGCCGGCATCGGACACGAGCGCCACATCCCGGCCGCCACGGAGGATGTCCAGCACGGTCTCGAGCCGGTGTTCTGCCGAGTGAGCATGAAAGCTGAGGAGGGTGGGACTGGCGCCGAGGTGAGTCAGAAGCCCGCGCGTCCGCCGGGTGTCTTCCGCAGCGACCACGGGCACGTTGCGCAGCAGCTCGGCGGCTCTGGTCGAGAGGTCACCGAGATTGCCGAGCGGGGTGGCGACAACGTAGAGGGTGCCGGACATGATGGGAAAGTCGGGAAGGACGGGAAAGGCGGGAAGGTCGGGGTGTTGAGTTCACATTCCCGCCCTTCCCGCGCTGCCTGCCCTTGCCGTCCTAAACGAGATGCTGCTTGATCTTGCCTTCGAGCGTCGCCTTCGGAACCGCGCCGACGACAGTGTCGACGTGCTGCCCGTTCTTAAAGAACAGAATGCTCGGGATCGAGCGGACGTTGAACCGCATGGCGGTCCGCTGGTTCACATCGACGTCCACCTTGGCCACCTTGGCTTTACCGGCATATTCACCGGCAAGCTGATCGAGGACCGGCGCCACGATCTGACACGGTCCACACCACGACGCCCAGAAATCCACGAGCACGAGTCCGACAGCCTGCTCGATCTCGCTCGCAAAAGAGGCGTCGCTCACGTGCACCGTCAAAGTATTCGTTGCGCCCATTTCCGTTATTCTCCAGTGGTAGTATGTCATCGGCGGCCATCGTTGTTCAGTCGCGGTTGCGACCACCGATGGCCATCTTCGGAGGAGTCAGTGACTGACCGCCCCCGCATTGCCCATGTTGGTATTGCCGTGCGCGACCTCGAGTCCGCGCTGGCCTTCTACCGGGATGTCCTCGGCCTCCAGCCGCACCCGCCCGAAGTCGTCGATGGCGCGACCATCGTGGCGCTTTCCTTCGGGGACGCCGAGGTGGAACTGCTCGCCCCGGTGGAGCCGGACAGTCCAATCGGCAGGTTCCTGGCCCGGCGAGGTCCCGGCATTCACCACATCTGTTACCGCGTACCCGACCTGGACGCCGCGCTCGACGCCTGCAGGAAAGCAGGATATCGGCTGGTGGACGAGGTACCACGGAAGGGAGCCGCCGGCCGCCGCATTGCATTCGTTCACCCGAAGGCAACCGCCGGTATTCTGCTGGAGCTCACCGACTGAAAGGTAACAGCCCGGCGCGCGGAAAGTTCCCTCGCTAACCGCGCTTGGCACTGTCCGGCGGCGCCCCGTCTGCGCAGCCACGGGCCGGGTTGCCGGCAGCGGAAATATCGACCTGGGTCACCACCCACCCCTGGCCGCTCTTCACGGCAACGAAGGGAATCGACCAACTGCAGGTCTGCCGCTTGATCTCGACTTGGAGGTCCCGGTGATCCTGGTCAGTCCCGGGAACATCGGCGGTGAGCCGAAACGAATCGTGCTTCAGGTAGGCCTGCATAACGGCGATCCGCCGCTGCCAATCGGGCGGCTGCTTGGTCTGGGACGCCGGCCCACTGGCGGTACCCCAGAAGGTGGCCATCTTGGCGAGATTACTGTCGGCCACGGCCTTCATGAAGCCCTGGACCGCACCGGCCGGTGTGCTGGATGGCGTCGTCGGCGCAGGGCCACTGCTAGTACCGCCGCAGGACATTACTAGAAGCGCGGCTGCGAACCACTGGTGCTTGATCACAAGTCTCTCGCTGGTCGGGTGTTAGGCTGCGAAATTAAAACCTGATGGGGGCGGCGAGCAATGACGCCGATGCGGCTGTACATCAACGTCGACCACGTGGCGACCCTCCGGGAGGCCCGAAAAACCGATGAGCCGGACCCAGTGGAGGCTGCACTGCTGTGCGAGCAGGCGGGCGCCGACGGAATCACCGCTCATCTACGAGAGGATCGGCGCCACATCCAGGATACTGATGTCGAGCGCCTGGCGACCGCGGTCCAGGTGCTAAACCTGGAGCTCGCCACCAGCCCGGACGTCGTCGCCATCGCCTGCCGGCTCCGCCCGTACCAGGCCACGCTCGTCCCGGAGCGACGGGAGGAGATCACCACTGAGGG
>DASYVW010000561.1:0-5852 GCA_035936675.1 Gemmatimonadales bacterium | reverse complement strand
CCACCACCCGGCGATCCCGGTCCTGTTCATCACTGGCCGGGACACCGGCATCACTGACGACCCCGCGTACTTCGACGGCCACCTGCTCCGGAAGCCGTTCCGGAGCGAAACCTTTCTGGCAGCAGTAGGCCGGTTGCTGGGGGCCGGCTCGGAATCGCCGGGGCGGGACCACTCCCTGGCCTGAGCTCCGGCCCGAGGCTGGGACGACGCTATCATTAGAGCAGAGGCGCTCGGCAGGAAAGACGGCCGGGCATAGCGTTCGTGGTCCGTTGGGACGGAGGTTGCGATGGCTACGCTGGTGAACCCCACGGTCGACGGCCGCGCGGCGTGGCCCAGCCTGCCGCTGGCGCAGTGGAATGACACCAGAGACACGCTACAGCGGTGGGTTCAGGTCATCGGGAAGACCCGCCTGGCGCTATCCCCTCCCATCAACCACTGGTGGCACGTAGCCCTCTACCCGACGGCTCGCGGGCTCACCACCTCGCCCATGCCGTACGACGCCCGCCTGCTCGAGGTGGAGCTCGACTTCATCGATCACAACCTGCTGGTCCGCACCAGTGACGGGGGTACCCAGGTGATGCCGCTGGTGCCACGCACGGTGGCCGACTTCTACGGCGAGTACACCTCGTTACTCGAGTCGCTGGGCGTGCACGTTCATATCCGGCCGGTGCCAAGCGAGATGGAAGACGAGCTGCCCTTCACCGAAGACCGGCAGCACCGGTCGTACGATCCGGATGCCGCCACCCGGTGCTGGATCATCCTCTCCCGGGCGGCCCAGGTCATCCAGCAATTTCGTGGGCGATTCATCGGCAAGTGCAGTCCAGTCCATATTTTTTGGGGCGGCTTCGATCTGGCGTGCACCAGGTTCTCCGGCCGGCGCGCGCCAGTGCACCCGGGAGGCATTCCCCACCTGCCCGATCCGGTTGTGCGGGAGGCCTATTCCCACGAATGCATCAGCGCGGGCTGGTGGCCCGGAACCCCAGGCGGTCCGGTGGCGGAACCGGCGTTCTACGCGTATTCGTACGGGGAGCCGCCAGGGTTTGCCGAAGCGCGGGTCCGGCCCGAGGCGGCCTACTACAACTCCGATCTCAAGGAGTTCGTCCTGCCGTACGAGGCGGTGCGGACTGCCGCCCGCCCGGAGGAGATGCTGCTCGAGTTTCTCCAAACCACATATGAGGCTGGGGCGGACCTCGCCGGCTGGGATCGCCAGGCCCTCGAGCGCCGCAACGAAAGCCAGCTGTGAAATGCACCCATCTCGCACAGGTACGCCCAGTCCGCGCCAACACGCCGGACGGGTGCGAGGAGTGCCTCAAGACGGGCGCCTGGTGGGTGCACCTGCGCCTCTGTCTCACCTGCGGCCACGTCGGCTGCTGTGACTCATCCCCCGGGAAGCATGCCACGAAGCATTTCCACGGTACCCAGCATCCCATCGTGAAGAGCTTCGAGCCTGGCGAGGACTGGGGCTGGTGCTACCCCGACCAGCTGATGTTCGAGCCCGCCCCAGACCCTAGCCTCGAGGGCGTGCTTGGCCCCTGGTGCGATGCGTCACCTCGGCTGGCATTTCGCGCACCTAGATTTGCGTCAACCGGCCGGGTCTATCCGCCGACCCCCGCCGTTCAATTGCAGATGTCCAACTGATTCCTGCTCTTCGGAGTCATCGTCGAGAGTCGAACCGGTGCCTACTCCTTCCGCGCTCGAGGCTCAGCTCCCGCCACTCCGCCCATCTCTTGTCCGCGATACCGCGGACCTCACTTCCCATACCATGGCCGGCAGGTGGCTCACGATGGCGGGCTTGCTCTTGGTCGCCTGCGGTGGGGGCGACGGCCTGCTTCTCCCGAGCGAAGGCCAGCCGGCCGCGATTGAGGTGCTGCGGGGAGACCGCCAGAGCGGCCGGGTGGGCGAGCCGTTGGCGGATCCTCTGGTGGTCGAAGTGACCGACACCCGGAATCGGCCTGTCGAAGGGGCCAGCGTCACGTTCGAGCTGACCTCCGGTGGGCCCGGGGCCGACGTCGTGCCTCACACCGCCACCACCGACGCAAACGGGCAGGCCAACGCCCAAATCGTGCTGGGCACCACGATCGGGCAGCAAACTGGAGAGGCAAGGCTGGCGGTGGGTACGGCTCCCCCGAAGACCACCTTCACGGCGATGGCGGTCTCCGAGAACGCCAACAACATGGCGGCCGTGGCTGGGGAAGATCAGACCGGTAGTGTCGGCGCTCCCCTGGCCGAGCCGCTGGTCGTCCAAGTGACGGACGCCTTCGGCAACCCGATCGCCGGGGTACCGATCAGCTGGGAGGCCGAGGGCGGCGGAACGGTCAGCGACGCCATCGTGAACACGGACGACCAGGGCCGAGCCTCGGTGGAGCGGGTCCTCGGTCCCGCCGCGGGCCAGCAGACCACCGTGGCCACCTCGGAGGGTCTGGCTGGCTCACCCGTGACCTTCGTGCACACGGCCCTGGCAGGGAACGCCTCCCACCTAGCCGTCGTGTCGGGCAACGACCAGACGGGTCAGGTCGGATCTCAGCTTCCGGCCGAGCTCGTGGTGCGGCTCATCGATGGCGACGGGAATGGAGTACCCAACACGGCGGTGGCCTGGGTGGTGGCGATTGGCGGTGGCAGCGTGACGCCGCCCAGCAGCAATACCGATAGCGACGGCCGAGCCTCGGCACGGTGGACCTTGGGAGGCACGCCGGGAGCAAATCGGCTCGACGCCGTGGTTTCTGGGGTGGGCGTCGCAAGCTTCGATGCGACCGCCACAGCCGGCGCACCGGCCGCCCTCTCGATCGTCACCCAACCATCATCTTCAGCCAGGAACGGGCTAAGCCTCGAGCGTCAGCCGGTGATCCAGCTGCGTGACGCGGATGGTAACCCAGTTCCCCGGGCCGGCATCCTGGTTTCAGCGGCTTTAGGAGCCGGTTCAGGCGGCCTCACTGGCACCAGGCAGCGAAGCACGGACGCGAACGGCCGAGCCACGTTTACAGATCTGGCCATTCTGGGAAGCGGAAGGCATACGCTGGTGTTCTCGTCGAGCGGCTACGCCAGCACGACCTCGAGCGACATTGACGTAAGGTCCATCTCCACGACCACCACGATCACGAGCGACACACCCGACCCCTCCACCTCGGGCTCGGCCTTTCCCGTTGAGTTCCGGGTTACCTCCGGGGGCCCGACGCCTACGGGCAGCGTCACGATTACGGTTTCCGATGGTGGGGCGAACTGCACCGGGACCTTGAGCGGCGGAGCCGGCAGCTGTCAGCTGACTCTCACCAAGACCGGCGATCGCACCCTGCGGGCGGCGTATTCCGGGGCGCCCGGCTTCGACCCGAGCTCCGATACCGAAGTACACCGGGTCGATGCGGCGGGTCCGGGAAACCGGGCGCCGCACGCGGATTTCAACTCGCTTTGCGTAGGACTCACCTGCCAGTTCACCGACGCCAGCAGCGACCCGGATGGACAGATCACCGGGTGGAGCTGGAGTTTCGGTGACGGAAGCCCTCCCTCAATTGACAGGAACCCGTCACACGGGTACGCGGCACCCGGCACTTACACCGTGACGCTTACCGTCACGGACAACGGCGGAGCGACCAACGCGGCTTCGGCTCAGGTGAAGGTCAATGCCCCGCCGCCGAACAAGGCGCCCCAGGCGGAGTTCGATGTCCACTGCACGGGCCTGACGTGCGCATTTACCGACAAGAGCCAGGACGATGACGGCACTATCGCGAGCTGGCAGTGGGACTTTGGCGATGGCCAGAGCTCAAGTGACCAGAGCCCCTCGCATTCGTATGGAACGGCAGGGGCCTACCATGTGACGCTCACGGTAACGGACAATGACGGCGCGCCCGACAGCAAGACGCACGATGCAAATCCGACCGCGCCACCTAACCAGCCACCCGCGGCAGAATTTTCCTGGAGCTGCACCGGCCTGGACTGCACCTTTACGGACAGCAGCAGCGACAGCGACGGCAGCATCGCCAGCTGGAACTGGGAGTTCGGTGATGGCACCAGTTCGACTAGCCAGAGCCCATCGCACTCCTACGCGGCGGGTGGGACTTATCACGTGAACCTCACCGTGACCGATAACACTGGCGCCGGAGGGTCGGTGCAGCACGACCTAACGGTGACCCCACCGCCACCGCCGAACCAGGCGCCCAGCGCCATGCCCGACAACTATTCTACTCCTCATGATGTAGCGCTAACGGTCGGGGCACCCGGCGTGCTCGCAAACGACACGGATCCGGATGGTGACGCTCTCACCGCCCAGCTCGTCAGCTCCACGGCCAATGGTACCGTCTCGCTCCAGAGCGACGGCTCTTTCACGTACACACCCAACGCCGGGTTCACCGGAGACGACTCCCTCAGCTATACCGCCAGTGACGGGTCTCTCACCAGCACCGCGACGGTGACCATTACCGTCACCCCCTAAGACGGCTCGGCCCCCCTAAAGCGGCGTAATCGGAGTTCCCACTAAAGCTTGAGAGCCCCCTTCCGATACTTGACATCGTAACGGGGGTCGCAACTTCTGGCTGCCGCGAACCTTGACGACGAGATGACGCTATCCGTCGCTCATTCCATCGCGCTCCGATCTGCCAAACCCCCCAGTCCCAAGCCGTACCAGTCTCAAACCACCGGACGAGGTTAACCCTCGCCCACCGCGTCAGAACACTGCGACGACCCGCCGTTCCGGCCCTGCCGGCGTCGATTCGTCGGACTGACGCGACAGCCGTGGCCACTTTCTCTATAGGAATCTCCGTATGATCCACATGCCCAAGTCGGCCGGACGGGGGGTTCGGTTCCGAGCGCTTCTCGTCATCGTCGCAACCTTATTCGGCGGATGTGATGCCGCCGAACGACTCAGCCCTTCCGATCAACCCGGCGCGGGTGTAACCGATGCCGGCACCCCGCCGGCAGCCGTTTCTTTTGCCACCACCGCCTTCCGCGGCGGCATTCCCTTCGGCGTCTTCCACCTCCCGGTGGAGCAGTACGGCACCATCTATAACGGCTCACTCAGCAACATCCAGCCCTCGGATGTGCTCTCCTCCTTGGAGGCGGCCAGAAGGAGCGGCACCAGGATCATGCTCAGCATGGCGGGGTCGGAATCAAACTTTCAGAACAGTGACGGGTCGTTCAGTCTGGCGATGTGGAAGCAGCGGATCGATCGCTTTCGAGGGATTGATTTTTCATCCTACATTCAAGATGGGACGCTGATCGGTCACTTTATCATGGACGAGCCGCACGACCGGACCAACTGGGGCGGGACGTTGGTCTCGCTGTCGGACATCGACGCGATGGCCAGGTACAGCAAGAGCATCTGGCCGTCCCTGACCACCATCATCCGGGGCAAGACGGATTATCTCCTGGGTTATTCGTACAAGTATCTGGATGCGACGTGGGCGCAGTACGTTTCCAGCTTCGGCTCGGCCAGCGACTACATCACCAAGAGTGTTCGGGAGGCCAAGGCGTCCGGGCTGGCGCTGGTAGTCGGCGTGAACCAGCTCAACGGCGGTGGCAGTGGTGGGCTGGTAGGGTTCTATTCCCCGGATAAGAATGCCATGAGCGCCAAGGAGCTGGAGGCCGCGGGGAATGCGTTGCTGGCCAACCCCTATCCCTGCGCGTTCATCAGCTGGAAGTACGACCAGGCCTATATGGCTCGGGCAGACATCAAGGCGGTCATGGGCCGACTCTCGGAGAAGGCCAGACTTCACGGCAGCAGTTCGTGTCGGGGCGCGGCCGTGGCACCGCCGACCTCGGGGTTCACGTCAGGCTCGCTCCTGCTGACTCTGATCGGACGGGTGAAGGACAACCGGTACCAGACGACTCTCAACTGGTCCGGCGCGACGACCGCCACCGTCGAT
>DASYVW010000560.1:0-3003 GCA_035936675.1 Gemmatimonadales bacterium | reverse complement strand
GAATGCCGCGCTCATGAAGCTGCCGGACGAGCTCACGCAGGGTGGGCCCGCCTCGGCCTGGGCGGTCCAGAGTCGGGTCGCCGCCGAGCTCCAGCTGCCAGCTTCCGTGCCACCGTCCGCTGGCCGAATCCAGCCGTCCCCTGCCGATGATCCTGGTCGAAATGCGTGCGCCACCACCCGCGCGTGCCCGGGTGAAGCCAGTAGTGAATAGCTTGGCCGTCGAGGCAGGGATAAGCTCCAGCTCCGGGTTCAGGCTCCATAGAATTCGACCGTCCATGGTGCCTATCGCGATGCCCCACTGGCCGTCCCCGGTGCGCACTACAGTGCGGCGATACCAATCGTCCACCCGCGCGAGCTCGCCGGGCATCAGCTCCTGGGCGGCAAGGATGCCGGCGGAGCAGAGGCCGCTGAGAAAGAAAATGACCAGCGCCGGAAGCAGACGGAGTTGCATGCGGCGGCTCGTTCCTGTTCGGTTATGTGTCGCGAAATTGAGGTAAGGCACTCCGTGAAACCGGAGCAATCGTCGAGCCATGGTCCAGTCGAATGCTGCGAAAGGAGTTACGCCTTTTGAGATTGTCGGTTGGCGGGCATTTCGCGGCGCGGTCTCAGGCCCCACAACTCAAGCTGCGGCCTGGCGTTACGCTGCTGCTAACGCCGGAATGGACTCCGGCGAGTTCAGCAGCGCACAAGCGACGCGGCCGTGAGGCGGTATGAGCCCTCGTAGGCGCCGGAGAGTCCCTGCCTGGGCGCGGGAGCAGCGCTGCGTCTGCGGGCACCGGGTCCAGCGGTACCAGGGCTTCTGCTCCAACTGCGGTCGTGCCCAGCGCTGGGGCGATGTCGGTGGGCTGACCGGCGCGGAGTGCTACAAGTGCGGCTGGGCCGTGTCTGACAAGTTCGCCTGCTGCCCGTGGTGCGGCGCCAACATTCACGAGCAGGATTACTCCAGTGCCGAGCCACTGAAAGCCCCACGCGGTTTCCGCATGGATGCCCGTTGCGACTGGGGCTGCGGTGGCGGAGTACAGTACCCGATGAATTACTGCCCCTGGTGCAGCCGGCCGCAGTTCTGGAACGAGGAGAGGTTGTTCGAGGGAGATTGCCCTCACTGCGGCCGCGGGGTGGACGACCTCATGAATGTCTGTCCCTGGTGCGGCGGCGATTCCACCGGCCGCGACCTGATACCCAGGGCTCTGACTCGGGTCCGCCGTCTGCTCCTGGTATCGAGGATCAAGGACTGGGGTTACCGGATTCTCCTCCGCCCGGGGGTTTCCGGCGTGGATCCGAAGTATCCCTCGATGGTCGAGATCGAGCAGCGCTACGTCGTTGGCAAGCGCCGCCGGGACGAGATTCCGTGGACGATGCTGGTCGGACTCATCACTCACGAGCTCGGTCACAGCTTCCTGTATCATCACTGGGATTGGACTCGAACCAGGCAGTTCCGGAGAGCCTTCGGGGAGGTGGACAAGGTCTATCGCGGCATGGACAACACCTGGGTGTACTTCCAGCGCCGGCGGATCGCCATTGCGCCGACCAATTTCGTGAGCGCGTATGCCGCCAAACATCCGCAGGAGGATTTTGCCGAGACCTTCCGCTTTTACGTCACCCGTCGCGGGCGCCTGAGAGACCTGTTTGGGGAGTTCGGTCGTAAGCGCAAAGGTGTGACACTCTACGAGAAGTTCCTGGTGCTGCATGACTACCTGCGCGCGCTGCGAGGATGGGGAAACGGTTTGTCTTGACAGGTAGATTTTTCAGGCGTACCCTCTCCGAACGATTCGCAACAATCTCCTCTGCAACAGATGGCAGGTCTGGTAAACCGGGCTTCGGGTAGCGCGCGTCACAGACAAGCATTCTGGCGCGCCGCAGTTTTGTTGGAACGGAATCCGTCGCCCCCGGCTCCCGCCGGAACGCGCAGGATTCGCCGGGAGGCCACGTGCGGCGCATAGCAATTCTGTGGGGACTGGCGGCGTTGACGGTGGTCGGCGCCAGCTTCAACACCGGAACCACACCCCTCCGAAGCGACTCGAGTCGGGCGGAGCTCGCCAGACTGGGGCAGGAATACGGCGATCTGCAGCAGTGGGTGGCGGCCATAGCTGCCACCTCGGACACCCTTCCCAACCCAGAACGGGCGCGAGTGCTGGCCGATCAGTTGGCCAGGTTGATGCGGCCGTTGGAGCATGACTTCGAGAAAACCACGGCCTCCCTTACAACCACGCAGCTCGAGTTGATTCTCCCGCTATGGGAACGAATGGCGTTCGCCCACGCCGGTTTTGTGCTGCTCCAAGAGCAGGCCGCGGAGCTGGGCGGGGATCCGGCGCTCGAGCCCGCGGAGCTTCATCAGCTGGCCGACCAGCTCTCCGCCGTGCTGGATTTTGCAGCCGAGGTTCAGCATATGGTGCTGGAACAGCTCACCACACCCATTCCCACCCCAATCCGCCTGAGCTGAGCCGCCCCGGGTTCCCGATGACCCAACGGCTCTACTATACCGACTCGTACCTCAAGGACTTCGACGCCTTCGTGGTCGAGCGAGCGGACGATGGCCGTCGTATCTACCTCGATCGAACGGCGTTTTATCCCACGTCCGGCGGGCAGCCGTTCGATACCGGCCGGCTCGGCGGGATCGAGGTCATCGAGGTGGTGGACGAAGGTGAGCGCATCGCCCACGTGTTGGCCAGCCCTCTGCCGGACGGTCCAGCCGTCGGCCAACTGGATTGGCCCCGCCGGTTCGATCACATGCAACAACATACTGGCCAACATCTTCTGTCGGCGGTCCTAGCCGACTTGTTCGGCTACCAGACCATCGCGGTTCACTTTGGGCCGGAAACCTCGACATTGGACCTGGAGACCAGCAAGCTCACCCAGGACCAGGTCGACCGGGCGGGGGAGCGGGCCAACCAGATCGTGGTCGAAAACCGACCGGTGGAGGTGAGCTTCGAGGAAGCTGAATAGGCTGCGGGACTCCGGAAACCATCGGATCGGGGGGGCACCCTCCGACTGATCACAATACGA
>DASYVW010000559.1:0-7582 GCA_035936675.1 Gemmatimonadales bacterium | reverse complement strand
TGACTGCGTTCCTGCAGCGTCGCCGCAGCGATCGTGGTGCTCATTGGTCCCTCCTTTTAGAACGGCAACTTGTACGAGGCGCCACCACTCCAGGCGACGTCGAACTGCGTCTTGTCGAACCCGGTGAAGGTCCCGCCCAGGCCGTTCAGCTTGTAGACCCAGCTCTTACCCTCGGCGAACAGAGCCAGCGGCGAGTTCGGTATCTGATAGTTGAAGCCCAGGCCGAAGGTGCCGGCTCCCTTGGTCTTGCTCGGACTCGGGGAGTTCACCTCGTTCAGGGTGACGCCGCCGCCGCCGGCGAAGATGTAGGGCGCGATCCCGCTCGCGGTGGGATACTGAAGCTGCAGGGCCGCATCGTAGAAATACCGGTCCAGCTTGGCGCCGGTGGCGATCTGGTCGTTGCGCAGCTCGTTTCTGGCAAAGGTGAAGTCGCCGCGCACGCTGACGTAGCGGTGGAGCTGTACCCCGACGCCGCCACCGACGTTGAAGCCAACCTTCTTGAAGTCCGATGTGGGTCCCGCGTCGTTGAGGTTGGACAGTCCGTTGAAGCCGCCGCCTCGAGCAGAAAAGAACACGGCGTGATCCTGGGTGACTCCGCGGTCCTGCGCGACCACAGGCGTCGCCAGAGCCAGTGCGAGGAGCGCACGACCTAGCCGCTGTGTGATAGACATGATCAACATCTCCTGTTTTGTGCGTGGTTCGGCCACGCTCCGCCGCGACCGACACTGCGTCGCGTCACACCTGCATTGTACTGTTACTGATAGTGCATGCCTTAACTACATCTCCAAAAAAACCCTACTTGAGCGCCGCCAGTGCCCGCTCCAGGGCGGCGCGGTCAGTCTGCCCCAATGCCGCGGCGAACTCACTCTGGATCTGGCGTACCTGATCGGCCCCTGCCGCTTGCCGCTCCTCACCGAGCCGGGTGATCGCGGCTCGAACGATCCGGCGGTCGCCCGAATCGTCAATTCTCCGGACCAGCCCTTCCGCTTCCAGGCGGTCGACCAGCTGGGTCATGTTGGATCGGACGCAGCACACTCGGGAGGCCAGCTCGCTCAATGTGAGCGCTTCTCCGGCCTGGGCGAGCTGGGACAGGACGGCATGCTTGGCCGACGAAAGGCCAACGCTGGCAAGGCCTTGCTCGAGCCGAGCCTCAATGGCGTGAGCGGCTGAAAGGAGGGAAAGCATCACCGAATTGGTTTCGGTGGTGGTGACCGTGGGGGCCTGTCCAACGATGTCGTTCATGGGTGAACAGTACAGAGGTACAGAACCGGCGTCAAGAGCCCTAATGTCCCGTCT
Source organism: Gemmatimonadales bacterium (assembly GCA_035936675.1). Taxonomy (GTDB): domain Bacteria; phylum Gemmatimonadota; class Gemmatimonadetes; order Gemmatimonadales; family GWC2-71-9; genus CAVVWJ01. Next base: position 6,286 of record DASYVW010000559.1, on the reverse strand, counting down.
TCACCCCCCGCAGCAGCTCCACCGCATGTTCCACCAGAACCGCCAGCACGTCGAGCCCATCCCGTACCCCGCCGGGGCTGCCGGGGAGGTTCACGATCAGGGTCTTGCCGCGGACGCCGGCGAGCCCGCGAGAAAGGGCGGCCCGGGGGAACCGGGGGAAGGCGCTCATCCGGAGCGCCTCGGTGATGCCGGGTGCTTCCTTCTGGAGAACCGCCCGGGTGGCTTCGGGGGTGACGTCGCGCTCGGTGAGGCCGGTGCCGCCGGTGGTGAGGATCAGGTCGATCTTGTCGCTGTCGCACCAGGCGGCGAGCTGGCTCGCGATCCGGGCTGTCTCATCGGGGATCAGCCCGCGCTCGACGAGAACGTAGCCCCGCTCCCTGGCCCACGAGGCGATGAGATCGCCCGAGGAGTCGCTCCGCTCGCCGCGGCTGCCGGCGTCGGAGATGGTGAGGATGGCAAGGCGGAGCGCCATGGGTAGAAGATAAGCTCCACGCAGATCGCTGCCTTGATATTCACTTGATCGGTGTCCGCAATAGTGGTTCTCGTAGCTCCCGAACCGGATTCGCCGGCTACCGCCCTGGAACCCGCCAGGCCTGCTTCAACCGGCGCCGCTCGCGCCAAGGAGCCTCGGATGACACGCTCCGCTCTCTGCCTGACGGTTCTGCTGCTGATGGTGGCCTGCGAGGAGGCGACCGGACCCAGCGACACTGCCACCTTGCCCTCTCCCAGCGCCGCGGGTGCGATTGCCGCCGGCAGCTTCAGTGCTGATGCTGTTTTCAGCAGCAATCTCGTTACGATCGGAAACCCGATAACATACACGGTGGACTTTGGTAGAAGCTTCAGCTCGATCTCTCGAGTCACCTACTTCTTCACGTTCGGCGACGGCCCTCTGGACCCCAATGACTGCCTGCATTTTTTCCCCAGTGATGGGGATGGTGGTGGCTTTGGGGTTTGTAACGAGGGTGCCACAGCCCAGACCTCTCGGCTGACTGATTTCCCTTGCACAATCCATCCGACGGAGTGCGATCACCTCCGCGATGGAGTCACCGCCGGGGAATTCAGAGTCGACTCCCGGCTCGTCGGTAACAATGTTTCCGTCAGCCTCAGGTCTGTGACGGTCATAATAGAGGGCGTAGCCTCATCCGCCTTTCCCCCGAACAGGTGGACCGTCAGGGCGCCCATGCCGGAGAACCTTTGGCGGTATGCCCTGGCCGCGGGCGTGGTCGATAATCCCGCCGGACAGTCGACCGTCTATGTCTTTGGCGGCCGTTACTACCAAACACCAACGGATCCTCCGGCGACCACCATCCTGGCTTACAACGTGGCCACGGATAGTTGGACGACGAAGGCCGCCCATTTCAGCGGCGGAGCAACGAACGGGGTGGGCAGGATCGGGGACAAGCTGTACATCTCAGGTGGCTGGGACTTCACCGGAACGCCGGATCACTGGGTCGATGAATCGTCGAGCCTGTTCGCCTACGACTGGGTTCATGACCGCGTAATCAGGAAGGCCGATATGCCTCAGCCAAGCGGCGGAGGCGTCACTGGGGTCATGAACGGCAAGCTCTACGTTCTAGCCGGCGAATGCTTTCAGCAGCTCTGCCGCGACTTTTACCGCTACGATCCTGCCACGAATGCCTGGACCACGTTGCCCTCGGCTCCCAACTTCCACTGGCAAGGCGCTGGCGTGGTACTGAACGGCAAGTTCTATGTCGCCGGCGGTGGTCCCTCACCCCGGAGGTCGTTCGATGTCTATGATCCGGCGACGAACACCTGGACCGCGCTCGACCTCATGCCGCCTCGAAAGCCGATCGCCGTCGGGGCAACTGCACAGGGCAAGGTCTACGTGATAGGGATCGGGGGAGACGACCGCAAAGAGGGGGTCGACCGTAACACCGTCGCCTATTATCCCCCGACCAACAGTTGGGCAAACAAGGCTCCCTTTCCCGGCCCTCAGGGAGAGGGCGGCCAGTTCCTCTTGCACCCTGCGGCGGCCCTGCGGGTCTTGCTCGACGGTCGTGCGGGAATCCTGACCGTGGGCAGCGGCCACCTCTATTCCGATGGCACGGTCAAGCCCGCCGGCACGATAGACCCCGCGCCGCCCTATCTCTACACGCCATAGCAAGGGGTGGTCCCGGGAATGTCGGAAAAACCCCGCTGATTCGCTGAGTCAGCGGGGTTCTCACATCAAATCTCGTCGTGGCTCGTTCAGCGATTCGAGGTTGCAATTCGATGCTCCTGTTGCAACGTTGTGACATGTGCGTCGGCGCAGTGACGTGGCGTTTAGCACCGGAACCTCAGGAGCAACCATGAAAGTGCCCCCCCTGCGAGCCGCGGCCCTGGCGCTCGCCTTTTTTGCCTCATCGGCGGCAGCCCAGGGCCCCGGTACCCTGGAGCTCGGGATCTTCGGTCAGGCGAGCTACTTCGACCGCAGTCTCCGGATGGACCAGGCCCGAGGCGGGGCCGGTGCAAGGCTCGGGATCTTTGTGCTGCCGAATGTGGACGTGGAAGCCGAGGGATCCCTGGTCCCGACCGATGGGCCTCAAGGCCACATCTACTACATGCCGCTTCGCGGCCGGGTGGTGCTCAACATCCCCAGCGGCGAGCACAGTGCTTTCCTGCTGGGCGCCGGGGTGGTGCGGAGCGAGTACCGGCACGACGCTAATTTCCATGACAACGGCCTCACCGCATTGGTGGGCGCCCGGGTTGGTCTCCCCGGGATCACCACGATCCGGGTCGCCAGCTATCTCGATTATATCCCTTCTCCCAGCAATGGCGCCGGCAATAACCTCAATTGGGGGATACAGGTGGGACTGGGCTTCCGGTTCGGCCGGGAGTCTTCCCGGCAGCCCGCGCGAGAGGAGCCTGCTCGGGTTGCCCCGCGGACGGACTCACTGGCCATGGCCGCGCGCGCCGACTCCGTTGCCAGAGCTGCCCGGGCAGAGGCGATGCGGGTCCAGGCGGCTCGGGACAGTGTAGCGAAGGCGGCAGAAGCCCAGCAGCAGAAGCTGCGCGACAGCGTTCGTCTGGCCGATGCTCGACAGCAAGCGCTTCGGGACAGCCTGGCGACGGCGGTGCGGCAAGACAGCCTCAGGACCGCAGCGTTGCGGGACAGCCTGCGTCTGACCCAGAACCGTGCTCGCATGGCCGCTCTGCGCGACAGTCTTTCCCGTCTGGCGTTGCGGGATAGTCTCCGCCTGCTCATGGCCCAAAAGCAGACTCGGGTCACCTTGCGCGGAGTCAACTTCGAGCTGGGGAAGGCGGTCCTGCTTCCGGTATCGCGGGAGATCTTACAGGATGTCGCGCGCTCGCTCATCACCAACCCGGTGGTCCGGGTCGAGGTCGCGGGCCATACGGACAGCACGGGATCCCGCGCGGTCAACGAGCGGCTTTCGCTGGCCCGGGCGGAGGCAGTCAAGGTCTTCCTGATCGAGAACGGAGTGGCCGCGGACCGGATGGAGGTCCACGGGTATGCCTCGACCCAGCCGGTTGCGACCAATAAGACCAAGTCGGGGCGGGCCCAGAACCGCCGGGTCGAGCTCAGGCGAATCGACTGATTGGTCACCACGTCTGCCGGCATCCGCTCGCCCGGGGTGCCGGCGGAGTTACGCGGCTTGACATCCCCTTGAAAGTGATGGAGTAGGATCGTTCCGTCGGCTCCGACTCCGGACCGGCGGAGACTCCTTCACCAGGCGGTGCCCCTTGCGATTCCTTCGCGAAGCTTTGACCGCAATTGTGGCTCTCGGGATGACATCATGTGCGCCGGAGCGGACGCCCACCGATCCATCTACCGACGTGCCCATTCAGACCGCAAATAATCGCCCAGTTACTCCCGGTGGGTACATCGCAGTGAATCTCGGCACCCTCGGGGGCACCTACAGCGAGGCCAGAGACATCAATCCCAGCGGCCAGGTCGTGGGATTCGCCATGACTGCGGGGGGAGAGTTACACGCCTTCCTCTGGTCGCAGGGCGTCATGACCGATCTGGGAACGCTTGGCGCCTGCTGCAGCTCGGCCGACGCGATCAACCCCAGAGGGCAGGTGGTGGGACAGAGCGCGACGACGGCCGGAGGAGAGCCCAACGCGTTTCTGTGGGAGAATGGCGTCATGACCGATCTGGGCACGCCCGGCACGCGCAGTCTGGCATACGACATCAACCCGAGAGGTCAGGTCGTCGGCGAGGGAGCCCCGAGCGGAGCGTTTCTCTGGGAGAAGGGCGCGATCACGGACCTGAGATTCTCGCCGCAGGGAATCCTCTATCAGCCGACCGCCATCAACCCGGCTGGAGAGGTGGTAGGCGAGGGCAGGGGCATTACGGTCAATGAAAGTCACGCCGTTCTCTGGTCAAAGGGGGTATTGACCGATCTCGGCAGCCTGGGCGGGCTCAGCAGGGCCACGGACATCAACCCGGCGGGCCAGGTGGTGGGCTGGAGCTCGCTGGCGAGCGGGTACGAGTCGGCCCACCATGCGTTCCTCTGGAGCAGGGGCACGATGACCGATCTCGGTACCCTGGATGGGGGCTACAGCGAGGCCTATGCAATCAACCCTGCCGGCCAGGTGGTGGGTTATGGCTCGGCGGCAGGCGGGGTGCAGACGCACGCGTTTATCTGGGCCAATGGGGTCATGTCCGACCTCGGTACCCTCGGAGGCACGTTCAGCCAAGCGTTGGGCATCAATCCACGGGGCCAGGTAGTGGGCATCAGCACCACGGCCGCCGGTGAGCTCCGGGCAACTCTCTGGACGCCACGATGAGTTTCGGCTTGAGGGCGGTGCAGAACCTTTACCAGGATCACCCTATGCGATTCCTTCGCGGAGCTTTGATAGCCAGCATGCTCCTGGGCTGCGGGGAGCAGGAGACCACGGCGCCCGGTGTTCCCGGGTCGGCACCCGGCACCCCATCGGCTGAGCCGGCGCTCGCGCTCGCCTCCAATACGTGGGCCGCGCGGCCTCCCGTTCCCCACCCCCACAGTGACTACGCAGTCGGGGCCGCTCCGAACGCCGCCGGCCAACCGGTCGTCTACGTCTTCGGTGGCCAGGACGAGACCGGCACCGGCTTCCCCTCCTACTCCTACAACGTCGCGACCAATACCTGGGCCCCGGGAGGAGCCTACAGTCGCGCGGCCAACATGAATGGGGTCGGCAAGATCGGCAACAGACTCTACTTCACCGGTGGCGAGAGCTGCTGCGAAGCAGACTTCGAAACGTTCAAGACGACGTGGGCATACGAGCCGAGTACGGAGCGGCTGTTCCAGAAGGCCGACATGCCGAAGCCGACGAAGTACGGCGTCACCGGGGTGATCAACGGCAAGCTCTATGTCTTGGCCGAAGCGTCATCTGCCACCGGCCCCGTGAGCCAGCTCTATCGCTATGATCCCACCACCAACAGCTGGACCCTCCGCCGGCGGTCCCCTCACTTTCACACCTTCGGCGCCGGCGGCGTGATCGACAACAAGTTCTATGTGGTCGGCAACTCGAATCGGACCCCCTATCTGGATGTGTACGATCCGGTGACGAACACCTGGATGACTCGTGCCCCCATTCCCACACCCGGAGAACGGCTGTTCGGCGCGGTCTTCCAGCACCGATTGTTCGTGCTCTCGTGGTCTCACCCCGACGGCGGTGCGGTCATACTCAAGGCATATTCGTATGATCCGGCCACTAACACATGGAGGAGCCGGGCGGCGCCTCCCGTGCCTGGTCCCATTGTGCAGGTCATTCTCAACGGGCAAGGCCGGTTGTTTCTCGCGGGGAGAGAGTCGTCATACCTGTATACGCCCTAGGCGCAAGACATGACCTACGATCCACCGACACCCTGGAAGCCCAGTGGCCCCGACGAGCAGCCCTCTACCCTGCCGAAGGACAGCCGGGGTCAGGCGATCAACGAGGATCGGCGGCGGCGGAAGGCGGAGGAGGCCGCGTTCGAGGAGCAGCACGGCCGGAAGATGAGCAAGAAAGACCGGAAGCGCCGAAGAAGCTAACCGCTTCATGAGTTTCCCTAATTGCGGACGATCGACTCGAGGATTGATTGCTGGCCGGTGGCCAACCTCGAGGAGACCGGATGAGGGTGGGAGACAGGGCCCGGATCCTGATTGTGGACGACAACGCCAGTCTGCGACGCTCACTCGACCAGATCCTTACCCGGGCGGGGCACGAGGTCATTCAAGCAGCCGATGGAGCCGAGGCCTCCCGCATCTCGGGTGACGTCGGTGTTGATCTGGTCATCCTGGATCTGTTCATGCCGGAGAAGGACGGCATCGAGACCCTCCGGGAGCTCCGGAAGCGAGCA
>DASYVW010000558.1:0-2614 GCA_035936675.1 Gemmatimonadales bacterium | reverse complement strand
CGCATTGCTCGCCAAGGCGCGGAATAGGAGAACGGCACGCCGGCGAGCCTCTCGCCTGCTCCTCCGATATACGGTCGGCGCCGCAGCCTGTTGGTGAGTCAGCGCGACCGGCAGGGCCTGGCTGACCCGACGGGGCCCCCTCACGGGCCGGCTGGCCACCTCCCGGCTGCGCGCCATGTCATGGCGGAACTGGTCCTCCATGGCTTGCGCGAGTCCCGGATCCTCGATCAGCACGTCCAGCTCATAATTTCCGATCAGGCTGGAGGGATTGAGGTTGCTGGAGCCGATTCGGACCCAACGGTTGTCGCACATGATAGACTTTGCGTGCAGCATGGGACCGTCCCACTCGTAGATCCGAACCCCACTCCGGAGCAGGTCCCGATAGCCGATCCGGGTGAGATTCCGGACCAGCGGGACGTCACTCGAGCCGGGGACCAGCAGCCGGACATCGACGCCGTCCCGGGCCGAGTCCCGCAGGGCCTGAAACAGGCGAGGCGGCGCGATGAGATACGCATCGGTGATCCAGAGCCGTTCCACGCTGCCGACGGCAAGCAACTCGATGACCCGGTATGCGCGCTCCCGGCCGGGCTCTCCGCTGATGACCCGTACCTCGGCCTCACCCTCCGGCGCAACCACACCCGCCACCTGGTCGGATGGCACCTCGCCGCCGGCCATCTCCCAGAGGTTGACGAATGTCTGATCCAGCACGGCCGCGGCGGGACCGCGGACGTCCACGGCCGTGTCCCGCCAGGGCCGACCCCCGGAGTCCCTCTCTCCAGTCCACTCACAGCCGATGCACAATCCGCCCAGGATCGCACGAGAGCCATCCGCCACGACGAGCTTGCGGTGATTTCGGGAGATGTTGGTGACCACGTCGACAAACTGGGGCCGGTGAAACGAGCGCACCTCCACGCCTGCGGCGCGCAGGTAGCGCCAGAAGCCCCGTGATGTTCCCAGCGAGCCGAACCAGTCGTAGAGCACCCGGACGTGGATTCCCTCGCGCGCACGCTTGGCCAGCAGCTCGGCAAAGCGCCACCCGGCAGAGTCGCTCCGGATGATGTAGTTCTCAAAATGGACCCAGTGCCGGGCCTGGGCAATCACCTCGAGCATGGCCTGGTAGGTGTCCGGCCCGTCGATCAGCAGGTGAACCTGGTTACCGGGAACCGGCCGGCCGCCGGCAGCACGATTGATCGCACACGCCACCGACTGCTCTGCCGGGATCAGGCGCGGGGCAGTCACGGTGCGCCGAGACCCAGCGTCCTCTCGTGAGGTCTGAGTGCCTCGAGCATGAACCCGATGTGCTCTTCGAGGGGGACTCCCAGCTCCTCGGCCCCGCGGATGACGTCCTCCCGGTTCACGCCTCGGGCAAACGCCTTGTCCTTGAGCTTTTTCTTCACACTGGAGACTTCGAGATCCTGAAGGCTGCGGGACGGGCGGACCAGGGCACAGGCCACCAGGAACCCGGCGAGCTCGTCCACCGCGAACAGAGCCCGGGCCATGGGTGTATCCCGGGGAACACCGCAGTAATTGGCGTGGCCGAGGATCGCGCGCTGCATCGGCTCGGGGAAGCCCTGGCCGGCCAGGATGCGAACCCCCTCCGCCGGATGCTCTTCCGTGGGGGAGTGGGCGGCGTTGGGGTAGCGCTCATAGTCGAAATCGTGCAGCAACCCCACCAGTCCCCACGTCTCAGGGTCCTCCCCGGCTCGTTCCGCCATGGCCCGCATGGCGACCTCAACGGCATACATGTGCTTCCGAAGCGCATCGGAGGCGGTGTACTCGTGCATGAGTTGGAGCGCGCGGTCACGGGTCCAGGTCATGGGGGAAAGGTCACTGCGGTTGTTGTTGGGGATACCCGGCGGACAAAGCGACCCGGTGGGCCGGCTCACCGTCGAGGCTGATCTCGAACGCGTACTGTCCGGGGCGAGGCAGGGGCACGTCGAAGACGAGCACCGCGCCGGCCTCCACGTCGACCACACCGGCCGGCGGCTCGCCGAACTGCACCGTCCCCTCACCGCCGAGCAGCTCGGTTCCCGACTCGTCGACGAAGCGAATCCGTATGGTGTGAGTGCCGATCTCGGTGCGCCGCCCCCGAACCCGGAGCACCAGGTGAGTCCGGGGATATACCGCCGGGAAATTGGAGAGCCAGACGTGCTGAAACATACCGAGCACGCTGAGCTTGCCCTGCTGGTCGATCAGGGCGTAGTCCGCGACGACTGCGAAGTCGAGGTACAGGGCTCAGGAGACTCGGATTGAAGTGATGACGTCGTTTTGCTTGATCTTGTTAACGACATCCATGCCTTCCGTCACCTGGCCGAAGACGGTGTGGACCTTGTCGAGGTGGGGCTGGGGCGCATGGGTGATGAAGAACTGGCTGCCACCAGTGTCCTTGCCGGCATGCGCCATAGAGAGTGTTCCGGTGGAGTGCTTGTGCGTGTTCAGGTGGGTCTCGCACTTGATTTTGTACCCCGGCCCTCCGGTGCCGACCCGCGGGTTTCCGGGCTCCTTGGAGAGCGGATCGCCGCCCTGAATCATGAAGTTCGGGATGACCCGGTGGAACCGGGTTCCGTCATAGAATTCGCTGTTCGCCAGCTTCTCGAAATTGCTCACAGTGCCC
>DASYVW010000557.1:0-2755 GCA_035936675.1 Gemmatimonadales bacterium | reverse complement strand
GAGCTCATCCTCCCACTGACCACGATGGCGGAGGAGAACGGCACCTACGTCAACCGGGATCGCCGGATCCAGCGCTACAATCAGGCCAAGTCGCAACCGGGCATGTCGCGACCGGCCTGGTGGGTGGCCGGTGAAGTGATCGCGGGCCCGGGTCCCAGTGCGTCCGCTCCGGCCACCGCGGCGGAGGCGTTCGAGCTCCTGGGCGAGCAATGGCCGGCCTTCGCGGGCGTGACCCACACCGAGCTGGGATACAGCGGTCTGGTCCTGGCTGAATCCAGCGAGGCGCTGGCCGGAAGCCAGCGGGCAGATCCGGGGTTCATGTGACCCCGGAGATGAAGGGGTTTCTGCTGCTCAGCATCATCAAGATGCTGGTGGTGTTCACCGTCACCCTGGTGGGCGTCGCGCTGCTCACCCTGATGGAACGAAAGGTGAGCGCCTGGATGCAGAACCGGCGTGGCCCCAACCGGGTCGGACCGGCGGGTCTGCTTCAGCCGGCCGCGGACGGGCTCAAGAACATTCTAAAGGAAGAGACCTTCCCGGCGCTGGCCAACCGGTGGCTCTTCCTGCTGGCGCCGGCCATGTCGTTCGTTCCGGCACTGCTGCTGTTCGCGGTAATTCCCTTTGCTGCTCCCGTCCGGGTGGACTTCGATTTCACCCTCGGTCCGCTGGGCCGCTTCGTGCACCACGGCCTCATGCCCATGGTGGTGGCCGACCTGCCGATCGGATTCCTCTTCGTCCTGGCGATCAGCTCGATGGGCGTCTACGGCATCGCGCTCGCCGGGTGGTCGTCGAACAGCAAATACGCGCTGCTGGGGGGGCTCCGGGCCAGCGCGCAGATGGTCTCCTACGAGGTGGCGATGGGGCTGAGCCTCATCCCGGTACTGCTGCTCTCCGGCAACGTGAGCCTTTCGGCCATCGTGCGGGAGCAACAGCTCGGGCTCTGGTACGTCCTGCCCCTGTTTCTCTCCTTCTTCATCTTTCTCATCTCCGGCTTTGCGGAGACCAATCGCCTCCCCTTCGATATGCCCGAGGCCGAATCGGAGCTGATCGCCGGGTATCACACCGAGTACAGCGCGATGAAGTTCTCCTTCTTCTTCATTGCCGAGTATTCCAACGTGGTAACCGTCTGCGCCATGGTCACTACGCTCTTCTTCGGTGGGTGGGACATTCCCTTCACCCACTGGGATGAGGCCGGGGGTGTGCTCCAGACGGTTGCGACGGCGGGGTTCTTCTTCCTCAAGGTGATGTTCTGGATCTTCTTCGTCATGTGGATCCGGTGGACGCTCCCCCGGTTCCGCTACGACCAGCTCATGGCGCTCGGCTGGAAGGTGCTGATGCCGCTGGCGCTCGCCTACATCATGGTGATCTGCGTGGCGGTGTACCTGATCGAGCAGCGCTTCGGCATCACCGATCCGATTTACAAGTCGCTGATCCTGTTCGGCCTCAACCTCGTCATCGGGGGCCTCGTCTTCGGGGTGCTGGATAGGGGCACGTTCCTGAAGGGGTCCGCTCGACAGCGGCTCACCATCAATACGCGCGCGCGGCGCGCGACGGTACCGGGCTGATGGCAATCGGGGTGAAGGTTCTCCAGCGGCCAACGCAGCAGGTCAGTTATGTGCGGGCGACGCTCAAAGGGATGGCGCTCACCTTCAAGCACATGTTCGAGAAGAAGGTGACCATGCAGTATCCCGAGGAGAAGAGCAGCGACAGCGACAGTGGGATGGGCCGCTGGAGCATCTCTCCCCGGTGGCGCGGTACCCATCGGATGCTGACCGACGAGCAGGGACGCTCGAAGTGCGTGGCCTGCGGTCTCTGCCCCCAGGTCTGTCCCGCCAACTGCATCAAGCTGGTGCCCGGTGAGGACGAACAGGGTAACCGCTACCCGCTGATCTACGAGATCGACGAGTTCCGCTGCGTATTCTGCGGCTATTGCCAGGAGGTCTGCCCAGAGGAGGCCATCCACGTCGGGGTGCACTACGAGAATTCGGAGTACAGCCGCGACCGGTTCGTGTACGACCTGGAGCGACTCCAGTCGCAGACGCACGCCGTGTCGACGCTCTGGGACCCCAGTGATCCCAAGGGTGAGTAGATGACCGAAGTGGTCTTTTACATCTTTGCGGCGGCGGCGGTGATATCCGCGGCGCTGTGCATCCTGCAGAAGAGCCCCATCGCGGCGGCGCTCTGGCTGGTCTCCACCATGTTCTCGCTCGCCGCCATCTACGTGCTGCTGAACGCGCAGTTCATCGCCGCCATTCAGGTGCTGGTGTACGCCGGCGCGGTCATGGTGCTGTTCCTCTTCGTGATCATGCTGCTCAACCTGGGGCACGCCCAGTCCGATATCCGGGGCCCCTCGACGGTGGCGGCCACGCTGGTCATTGTCGGATTGCTGGCCGCCGAGCTGATCGCGCTGTTCACCTACAGCCCCCGCCAACTGGCCTCCGAGCTCCCGCAGTGGCCGACCTTCACCGACCCGGCCACGGTCTTCGTGGCAGGCAGGATTACCCAGCAGGCGACCGAGGCCCGTGGCGTCGTCGGCGCCGTAGCAGCGCCGCTATTCCAGGTCTATCTGATTCCCTTCGAGATCACCTCGATCCTGCTGCTCGTGGCCATGGTCGGCGCCGTCGTCCTCGCCAAGCGGAAGATCTGATGCTGCTCGGCCCGGCGCTCGGACTCTCAGCCATCCTCTTCAGCCTCGGCGTGGCCGGCGTGCTGCTTCGGCGGAACGCCATCGTTCTCTTCATGTGCATCGAGCTGA
>DASYVW010000556.1:0-6088 GCA_035936675.1 Gemmatimonadales bacterium | reverse complement strand
GGCCTGTGTCGGGCAGGTGATGGCGAAGGGAGTGCTGCCGACCCGCCGTGGGCTCCGGATCTTTCACGCGGTCCTGCGGGACGACAGCGGGCTGCTCGAATGCGTGTGGCCGGGTCAACCGTTTCTCGATCGCACCATTGTGATCGGACAGACCCTGCTGGTGTCGGGACCCGTGCGGTTCTATCACGGGCGCCAGATGGCCCCTCGCGAATACGTGGTCCTGGCCGATGCCGCGGGCGACGCCGATCCGCTGACCGCTGGGAAGGTGCTGCCGGTCTATCCGGCCACCGAAGGGCTCAGCCACAAAATCATCCGCTCCCTAATCGAGCGGCACCTCGACGCCTTGATCGCGCTCTCCGACGACGTGCTGCCTGAGGCGCTGCGGGTCGGTCTGGGCCTGCCGGCCCTCTCCGAGGCGCTTCGGGCAGTGCACCGTCCCGGATCGTTGGACGAAGCGGAGCAGGGAAGGCGCCGCCTGGCCTTCGATGAGCTGCTCGATCTGCAGCTGATGCTCATCCGGGCTCGGGCGGTCGCCAAGCGACACCGGAGCGGCGTGGCGTTCACCATCAAGCGGGAGCTGACCAGCCGGCTCAAGCAGAGCCTGCCGTGGGACCTCACCGATGATCAGCAACGGGCTATCCGCGAGATCACCGGAGACATGACCGCCCCCGAGCGCATGCACCGGCTTCTCATGGGCGACGTCGGGACCGGAAAGACCGTGGTGGCCCTGTTTGCCATGCTGCTTGCGCTGGAGAACGATTTCCAGGCCGCGCTGATGGCACCCACCGAGCTCCTGGCCGAGCAACACGCCGCCACGCTCGAGGTTCTGCTCGCGCAGCTTGATCTCAGGCCGGAGGTGCTTCTGGGCCGGCAAACGCCCGCCGAGAAGTCCGCCGTCCGCAAGCGGCTCGCCACCGGGCAGGCGCGACTCGTCGTCGGCACCCACGCGCTCCTCCAGGAAGGCGTGTCGTTCCAGCGGCTGGGCCTCGTGGTGATCGACGAGCAGCACCGCTTCGGGGTGGAGCAACGCGCCGCTCTGATCGGCAAGGGCGCCGCGCCCGATGTCCTGCTGCTCACTGCCACACCTATTCCCCGATCCCTCGCTCTGACACTGTATGGTGATCTAGACGTGTCCACGTTGAGGCAGCGGCCTCCGGGGCGTGGCACGGTCCGCACCGCGGTGCGGAGCACGGGCCAGCGCGAACGGGTGTTCGAGTTCATCCGGAGTGAGTGTGCCAAGGGCCGACAAGGATATGTGGTGCTTCCGGTGATCGAAGAATCCGAGCGCGCCGATCTCCGGGCGGCCATGACCATGGCCCAGACGCTGGCGGCCCGGTGGACCGAGCTCCAGGTAGGACTGGTCCACGGCCGGCTCAAGGCGGAGGAGCGGGACGAAGTCATGCGGCGGTTCCGCAGCGGCGAACTGAACGTGCTGGTCGCGACCACGGTCATCGAAGTGGGGATCGACGTGCCCAACGCAACCATGATGCTGATCGAGCACCCGGACCGCTTCGGGCTGGCCCAGCTGCATCAGCTGCGAGGGCGGGTGGGTCGGGGAGCGGAGGAGAGCTATTGCATTCTCTTGGCGGACGGCCCGGCTCCCGAGCGGCTCAATGGGTTCGCGGCCACGCAGGATGGGTTCAGAATCGCGGAGCTCGACCTGGAGGAGCGGGGGATGGGAGACCTGATCGGCGCCCGCCAGTCAGGTGGATTCGAGGTGCGCCACGCCCGGCTGCCCGCCGATGCCGACCTGCTGGGGCAAGCCCGTGAGCTGGCCATGAAGTTGATCGAAGCGGATCCCGCGCTCCAGCGGCGCGAAAATCAGCGGTTACGTGAGCGTGCAGTCGGTCGGTACCCGCGGGCGGTGGAATTGTTCCGCGTTGGCTAGGTCGTAGCTAGAACGCCAGCCGCAGCCCCACGCCTGTCCCCCCCCGCATGCTGCGCACCTCCGGCTCGAAGGGGATGTTGCGCGGGCGACCCTTCGGCCGAGTCAGCTCCCAGATGAACAGGACAGCCGCGCCGGCAAGCGCCGTCTCACCCCCGATCAACCATCCACGAGCCACCCGGTCCTGGCGGAGGGAGCTCTGATATAACCTTTCAGTCTCGGGGTCGGTGTACTGTCCCCGGGTACCGAGAGTACACCGATCGTGATTGGCCAGACACCGTGCCTCGAGAGCATTGAAGGCGTCGTCCGCGCGACTGTGAGATTGAAGCGCGAAGTAGTTCATCCCGATGGAGCCGGCTACGAGGAGCCATTTGCCGTACTTGACCACCGGACCCTGGGCTTCAGCCGTGCCGCCGGCGAGGAGAAGCAGGATGAGGACGGGAATCGTGCGGATCACTGGCGATACCGGTGAAGATCGCCGTTGCCGCCGATGGCGACGAGACCGTCCGGCAGCGGTACCGGGCCGAGCTCGACCGGGCGCCAGACCCGCACTCGCCAGACCTCGCTGCCGTCGCTGCGAAGGGCACGGATCGTCCCGTCCGCTCCGCCGAGAAGAATGCGCTGATTCACCACGGTAAGCGGAGTCGTGACCGGCCAGCCGAGCGCCACGATCTGGCGGGCCGTTGGGTTGGGACCTGGATCGATTCGGTAGACCGTGCCCGTACGGCTCGCGAAGAAGAGGGTGTCACCCAGACCGGCGGGCGAGCCGAGAACGGGGGCATCGACTCGCACCGCCCAGTTGCGGCGAAGCGTGGCCGGATCGATCGACACCACCTGCGAGTCGCTTGTGCCGGCCACCAGCCCGCCGGCAAAGGGGACCCAGGCCGACACGATGGTTCCTGGTGAGGGGGTCCGGTGGGTGATCTTGCCGTCGGCGGTGGCCAGACGGAGCAGGGAATCGGTGGTCGCGACCAGCAGGCCACCAGCTCCGGCAGGCATCGCGGCTACCCGGGCAACGCCGGCTCGCCGCCGCCACCGGACCCGTCCGGTGGCCGGATCCAGCCCCAGCACATCGCCCCGCTGAGTCTGCGCCACCAGCACGCCATCAACAAGTGCCAGCGGGGCACCGATGGGATTGGTGGACGTCCGCCAGATTTGCTTCCCGTTCGACCGGCGCAGCGCGTAGATCCGGCCCTCTGGACGCGAGGTTGCTGCGTACACCGTGTCTCCAGCGAGCAGGACCCCTCCGGCGACCATTCCTGATAGGCGCGCCGACCACCGGACATCGCCGCTACGAATGTCCACTGCGTAGACCTTTCGATCCACGCTGCCGCCATAAATGGTATTGTCGAGCATCTCGAGCGGACCGGTGAATTTCCGGCCGGCGTGCGCAGTCCACACCGGCGTGGGAGCATTGCCCGCCGCCGCGGGCGCTACGGGCACCGGAGGCGGACGGAAGTTCACGCACGCCGCGTTGACGCTTCCCAGGAGCAGGGCTAGACTCAACGCTCTTCGATGCAGATCTCTCCTCCCATCGGATACAGCATGGCGGCAGTAGAAATCAGCGGATTCCGTGCCCATGTCGGCGAGACGGTAACGGTCCGCGGATGGGTGATGACCACTCGCTCGAGCGGGAAAATCGCCTTCGCGGTGGTGCGCGACGGGTCGGGGTACGTGCAAGGTGTCCTATCGAAGAAAGAAGTGCCGGAGGCTACCTGGTCGGCATTCCAGTCGCTCACCCAGGAGACCAGCGTCGCGATGACCGGTGTGGTTCGGGAAGAACCCCGGTCTCCCGGTGGTTACGAGCTTGCGGTGCAGACCCTCGAAGTACTCGGCACCAGTCCTGACTATCCGATCGGTCCTAAAGAGCATGGGACGTCTTTCCTCTTCGAGCATAGACATCTGTGGCTCAGGAGCCGGCGGCAGGCCGCCGTTGCCCGGGTGCGCCACGAGGTGATCCAGGGCATCCGCGACTTTTTCTACGACCGCGGCTTCGTCTTGGTAGATACGCCGATTCTCACCGGTGCAATCGGGGAGGAGGCCGGCAACCTATTCTCGACCAAGTACTTTGATCTCGGGAACGCCTATCTGGCTCAGACCGGCCAGCTCTACGTCGAGGCGGCGGCGGCCGCGCTCGGTAAAGTCTACTGCTTCGGGCCCACCTTCCGGGCCGAGAAATCGAAGACCCGCCGCCATCTGACCGAGTTCTGGATGGTGGAGCCCGAGGTCGCGTTCAACGACTCGGACGCCAACATGCGGCTCCAGGAAGAGTTCGTGAGCTACATCGTGGGCCGAGCCCTGGATCGCAGGAGGGAGGAGCTCAAGGAGCTCGAGCGGGATACGGCTCCGCTCGAGCGGGTACAGACCCCGTTCCCCAGAATCTGCTACGGTGACGCGGTCATCCGACTCAACCAGCTCGGCTCCGACGTGACCTGGGGAAGCGACCTCGGAGGCGATGACGAGACGCTGCTGGCCCGGGAGTACGACCGGCCCATCTTCGTGTACAACTATCCCAAGCAGGTGAAAGCCTTCTATATGAAGGAAAACCCGGAGGATCCGAGGACCGTCCTCAACAATGACTGTCTGGCTCCGGAAGGATACGGAGAGATCATTGGAGGGTCTCAGCGGGAGGACGATTACGAGAAGCTGCTGGCGCGGATCAAGGAGCAGGGACTCGATCCGGAGGCCTACCGCTGGTATCTCGATCTCCGGAAATACGGGACCTTCGTGCATTCCGGCTTCGGGCTAGGTATCGAGCGGACAGTGGCGTGGATCTGCGGAGTTCCCCATATCCGGGAGGCTATTGCCTTCCCGCGGCAGATACATCGGTTATATCCGTAGCCTTCACCTCGTTCCACAACCCGTCCAGTATGTTCAGGCCGGCCGACCCGACGTCGATACCTCGGTCACCGGCGAGGCGCTCGAGCGCCTCGAAGCGTTGCCGAAATTTCCGATTGGCCCGGTCGAGCGCCGGGCCGGGTTGAACCCCTGCCTTCCGGGCCAGGTTGACGACGGCAAAGAGCAGATCGCCGATCTCCTCCACCAGCGCGTCACTGGGGAGTCGCCCCGGTGCATTCGGGTCCGGATCGGCCCCCTCATGGTTCGACGACTCGGCGCGAAACTCCTGCTCGACTTCGGTGAGCTCCTCCCGGACCTTCTCGACCGGACCCGAGGTGTCGGGCCAGTCGAACCCTACCGCCGCGGCGCGTTGCTGCAGACGAACGGCCATCAGCAATCCCGGCAGCGTTGGGACGAGTCCCGCCAGCACGTGTCCCTGGCGTTCGCGACGCTTGATTTCCTCCCAGGGTTCGGCCTTGCCGAGATCGAATAGGTGGGGGTGGCGACGCCGCATCTTGGCTTCCAGCTCGTCGGCCACCTGGTCGGCGGTGAACTCCCGGCGCTCCTCCGCGATGACGAGCTGGAACGCGAGGTGGAGCATCAGGTCGCTCACCTCTCCTCTAATCTGCCCGACATCGCCTTCACCCAGTGCGTGGTCGAGCTCGAGCGCCTCCTCGACCAGATACGGCCGCAGCGTTTCACGGGTCTGCGCCCGGTCCCACGGGCATCGTTTCCGGAGGTCCCGCACCGTCCCCATGGCGCGTCCGAGCGCCGAATTGTCTTGCATTTTGTCCCCCGTGCCGAATATCATACCGCCCGGCTCGCCATGACCTTTCCCTCCGATACATCACGCGCATGGGTGGACGTCGACCTGGCGGCGCTGGTAGCGAATGCACGCACCGTGGCCGCTGTCAGCGGCAGCCGGCTGTTACCGATGGTCAAAGCTAACGGCTACGGACTCGGGGCGGTGGAGGTCGCGCGGGTATTGGAGTCTGTCGATCCATGGGGCTTCGGCGTCGCATCCGTCGAAGAAGCCGCTGCCCTCCGAGACGCCGGCATCACTCGGCCGATTCTCGCGGTAACGCCGTTCGTGCCCCAATGGATCGAGCAATACCTCCAGCTCGACCTTCGTCCCGCAATCGGCGATCATGCCGGGCTACAGGCCTGGACCACTCGGACCGAGCGGCCGTTTCATGTGGAGATCGACACGGGTATGAGCCGGGCGGGCGTGCGCTGGGACGATCGTGTCGCACTGGATACCCTGAGGAGCGGGCTGGGGAAGGCGCCCGGGTGGGAAGGTGTCTTCACCCATTTCCTCTCCGCAGAGTCCGATACTGACACAACGGTTCGCCAGTGGGATCGTTT
>DASYVW010000555.1:0-1830 GCA_035936675.1 Gemmatimonadales bacterium | reverse complement strand
ACCGGGATAGTCGTTTACCTCGACCGGCGACTTTCCGAGCGCCCGAGCCGTATCCATGACCGTGGTGGTGGTGGCGTCGCTGGTCGCATGGCCCCGGATGACTTCGACCAGCGGCATGATCGGGACCGGGTTCATGAAGTGCATGCCGATCACCCGCTCGGCCCGCCGGGTGTGGGCGGCGATCTCGGTGATCGAGATGGAGCTGGTGTTCGTCGCCAGAATGGCGCCGCGACCGCAGGCTCGATCCAGCTGCTCGAATAAGGAGAACTTCACGGCAGGATTTTCGCTCGCTGCCTCGACCACGATCTCTGCCTTCGCGGCCGCGTCGAGCGACGTGCCGGTCACGATGCGGCCCAGCACCTCGTCCGCTGCATCGGCCGGGAGCGTGCCCTTCTTGACCTGGCGCTCGAGATTGCCTCGGATCGTTGCTATGGCCTTTTCGAGTGCCGGAGCGGCCGAGTCGATCAGCGACACCTGCCAGCCGTGCTGGGCGAAAACATGGGCGATGCCGTTGCCCATGGTGCCCGCGCCGACCACTGCGGCCCGCTTCACGTCGGATCCCTCCGGACCCACCGAACGGCCAGGACGATGGCGCTGGTCAGGGCGAAGGTGCTGAGCAATCCGCCTTCCGGCCCGAACGCGCCTCCGGTCAGCCACGCCGGACCGCCCATGCTGTAATCGACGAAGGGAATCTCGAAGGGGAGCCCGCTGACCGGGGCGCCGAGCGCGGCGAGGGTCATGTTCCATCCGAGGTGGGCGCCGAATGCCGCCCACATTCCGCCTGGACTGTAGAAGGCCAGAGAAAGGAGGATTCCGGCAAGGGTGATGTTCCCCAGGGCCCGGGACGTGACGTCGGGATTGGTAACATGGGCCAGGGCAAAACAGAGCGAGACGAGAACGATTGCCCCCGGACGACCAAGAACTCGTGAGAGCAGGACCAGCGGCACTCCACGGAAGATGACCTCCTCGGCCAGAGCCGCCGGGGCGAGCACCAGCAGGATGATGCCGATCCGGGTCAGATACTCGAATAGAGAACCCGCACCCGGCACCCAGGCTGCCCCACCGGCGATGACCCCCAGCAGCATGGCCACCGCAGCAGGAAGTATCCCGAGCACGAGCCCGGCGCCGAACCCCCGAGCCCAGCCCAGGCGTGTGCGCCAGCGCAGATCGCGAAGATCGAGCCGCAGGACCTTGATGCCGACGATCCACGTCGCGAGGCCGAACGCGACGAGAAGCCCCAAACCCTGGAGAAGCGACAGGGAGATCGTGGGCCGCCGCGCCAGCTCCTCGGCCGTTCCATGTCCCACGAAGCGGGAGGCAACCGGCGCAATGGTGAGGCCGAAGAGAATGAAACCGAGGACGATGAAACCCAGGCTGCCGAAGACCGCGCGGCGCACCGAGAGCCGCCCGGACGGCGCAGGCGCGTCGGTCAAAGCAGTGAGCGCACCCTGGGACCGGCCACCAGGATCAGGGCGGCGGCGAGGCCGACTTTCAGCAGATCCCCGGTGAGAAAGGGCACGAAGCCGACCCGAATGGCGAGTGCTGGATCGCCGCCCAGGAGCGCCAGCTGCGCCACCCCGCCGGTGTGGATGATCACCATGCCCAGAGCGCAGGCCAGCAGCACCCGGAGAGGGGATCGTGGCTCATGCCCGGTCAGAGCGCCGGTCACGCCTGCGGCGATCGGAAACGCGAGGAGGTACCCCCCGGTTGGACCCACCAAGTGCAGGAAGCCGGCTCCGCCACCGGCAAAGACCGGGAGTCCGAGGGCGCCGAGCGCGATATAGAGAAGGAGCGCGCTGACCCCACCGGCGGCACCGAGTAGCCCTCCGA
>DASYVW010000554.1:0-3203 GCA_035936675.1 Gemmatimonadales bacterium | reverse complement strand
GTCGATCCAGAGCGATGTGCCAGTAAACCCGGTGTGCCCGAAGCTCCGGGGGGAGAGCCGGCTGCCGGCGCTGCCTCCCGGAGACGGCGTGTCCCAGCCGAGTGCACGGCTCGAGCCGGGAACCAGGTTCTGCCGGCGAGTAAATTCCCGGAGGATGGACTGGTGGATGGTGGGCCCGCACGGCTGTGCGGGCGAGCTTGGCTCTGGCCCGCACTCGGTGCGGGCCCACATTCTCAGCATCCACTCGGTGAAGATCAACAAATCCTCCGCCGACCCGAACAGACCGGCATGCCCCGACACGCCGTCCATCAGCGCGGCGTTCTCATCCTGCACCTCGCCCCGGAGCACGCGGCCTCGCCACGGATCCATCTCCGTCGGTGCGATGCGATCCCGCTGGTCAGCACCCGGCAGAAAGCCGGTTGCGCTCATGCCCAGCGGTCCGAAGATCCGGCGCTGGAGCAGCGAATCCAGCCGCTGGTGATAGATCGCTTCGAGCATCTGGGTGAGAATGATGGCGCCGAGATCGGAATAGACCTCCACCGTGCCGGGGTCCGAGCTGAGCGGCGTCGTGTCGGCCAGGGCAAAGGCCTCGGCCCGGCTAGCAGCCTCGCGGAACAGCGGCCGCCACGCCGGCAAGCCGCTCGCGTGCGCCAGGAGCATGCGGACCGTGATCCGATCTTTTCCAGTGCCGGCGAATGCTGGGACGTACTGCTGCACCGGGGCATCCAACTCCAGCTTTCCCTCGTCCACAGCCAGCATGGCACCGCTCACGAGTCCGACCACCTTGGTGAGCGACGCCAGGTCGTAGATCGTCGCCGCACCCGGAGATTCCGGCTCGTCGGCACCGAGTTGACCGCTGCCGTACACGAACCGCTGGCCGTCGCGCGCAACCGCGAGCACTGCTCCTGGCGCGGCGCCTGAGGCCACCGCCGAATCGAGAAACTCCGTCACCGGCTTCAGTCCTGCCATGTCGAGCGACACGGGGGCGGGGGAGGGGAGGGGATGGGGAGCACAGGCCAGCATCACCAATGCGAGTGGCGCCCGTCTCCGAGTCACGGCATTCGCCGCTGCACGCCCCAGCCTCTGGCGTATAGCGGTGGGATCGAGATCGGGAGCCGCCCCGTGATGGCCGTGGCTCCTGCCAACGCACGCGCCACCGCCTGTTCGGTCACTGGGTTGGAGCGCCACCCGATCAGATACGATCCAACTTCTGGAAGCTGGCCGATCAGGTACGGATTCCCCAGCGAGACGAGGATGGTCGGGCCCGACAGGGCGGTGGCGCTGATCAACCCCATCATGGCATCGGGCAGGCCGATCGAGCCGCGTGAAGCAATCGGTTTATCGGATGCTGCGAACAGGGTCACCGGATTGCGCTCGATGGCCGCCGCCGCAGAATCGTAGCTGGCCGGTCCGCTTGCGGGCCAGAGCTTGAACACCGTGACGGCGAAGCCCGACGCCCGGAGCTCGGAAGCCAGAGTGGTGCCCACCGCGCGGTAGTCTTCATCGCCATAGGTAACCAGGGTGAGAGGCGAACGGGCGTTCTTCAGCCCGTGCAGCGTTCCATTCACGTCTTTCACCAATACCAGAGACCGGGTGGCCATGTCGCGGGCCTCCGCCCGGAAGTCGGCCCGGCCCACCACCAACGGAACACCATCGAGTGGAGCGATCCGCTGGGTGAACAGGCCGAGCTGCCACTTCAGCTGGAGGACCCGCCGGACGGAGCGGTCCAGGCGTTCCGGTGAAATCTCCCCCCGGGCGACAGCAGCGGTCATGACGTCGATGGTGGTCTTTGGATCGGCCGGCTGGAGCAGCAGATCGGACCCGGCCACAAAGGCCCGCACTGCGGCCTCCGCGCCATACTCGTTCGCAATGCCGCCCATGTTCAACGCGTCGGTGACGACCAGACCGGTGAAGTGGAGCGAATCACGCAGGATGCCGGTAAGGATATTCGGGGCGACACTACCGGGGCGGAGCTGACCAACGTCGATTCCGGGCAGCGCAATGTGCGCCGACATGATCGCCGCCACCCCGGCAGCGATGGCGCTCCGAAACGGGACCAGCTCGACCGAGTCCAGGCGGGCCCAGTTGGCCGTGAGCACCGGCAGTGATATGTGGGAGTCGGCGCCGGTGTCGCCGTGGCCGGGGAAGTGCTTGGCCGCGGCGAGCATCCCGTGGTCCTGGAGTCCTCGAATCTCCGCCGCCACCAGCCGGCCCACCGCGTGCGGCTCTTCCCCGAAGGATCTTACGTTGATGATCGGATTGGCTGGATTGTTGTTGACGTCCGCAACCGGGGCGAACGCGAGATGGATTCCGACCGCGCGGCCCTCCAGCGCGGTGACTCGGCCCACCTCGTAGGCATCCGAGTCGCTCCCGGTGGCCGCTATGCCCATATTGGGAGGAAACGGCGTGCCGCCGTTCAGCCGGATGGCGGTGCCGGCCTCGAGATCCGAGGCGATCAGAAGCGGCAAGCGCGAGCGTTCCTGCAGCCGGTTCAGCTTGGCGGCGACATCGAACGGCGAGCCGACCGACACAATCAGACCGCCGACATGGAGCGAATCCACCCAGCCCTGCATCCGCCTGAACGCCTCGTCATCGAATGCGGCGTAGGTGCCCGGAATCCACGGCATCACCAGTTGGGCGATTTTGTCGCGGACCGGGAGAGAGGCGACGAGCGCGTCGACGTCCACCGCGGCCGGGGTGCCGGCCTGAAGCGGAGACTGCACTGGCTGAGGCACCGATACGGGACCGGGTCCACCGCAGGCGCACAGAAGAACCATTACGAGCGCGAGGTACTTGGATTGCACGGATCTCTCGCCTTGCTGGGGCTGTTGGGGTGGTGCATCGGCTGCGCGGCTCCTCCGCGGTCCGAAAGCGGCTTTGGTGCCGGTCGCGGTGCATCGCCGCTCGGGGTACGCCCGGGCATCGAGGTCTTGCTGTCCGACAGTCTGCACCTGATACGCAACCGCCGGATCGGTCTGGTCACCAATCAGTCGGGGGTCGACACCCGAGGCGAGCGTGATCTCGACCGCCTGATCGCAGCGGGGGCTCGCGTCACAGCAGTTTTCGCGCCGGAGCACGGGCTCCGGGGTGTCATTGATGTCGACGTTGCACCGGAGAGCCGGCAGGACACCGACTCGGCCACCGGTCTCCCAGTCTACCTGCTGCACGATGGTGTACGGCTCCATGCGCCGACCGCTGCCATG
>DASYVW010000553.1:0-4395 GCA_035936675.1 Gemmatimonadales bacterium | reverse complement strand
CCCATGCTCGATGGGACCTATGCGTCTCCCGCAGCCATCAATGACGCCGGGGTCGCGGTAGGGCAGGCATCTGATGCAAGGCAACGCGGGTACGCCGTGCGCTGGCAAAGGGTCCGAGGCATCTGGAGCCTCGAAAAGCTGCCCGGCGGCCTGGACGCTATTGCAACGGAGATCAACAACCGGGGGACAGTCGTCGGGTGGCGGGTGACGTCGGGGCACGTGGTCCTGTGGACGGCTCAAGGGAGAACGGTAGACCTCGGACCCGGGTTCCCCATCGATCTCAGCGAGCAGGAGACGGTGGTCGGCTCGCGCACGAACGAGAACGTTCCGGGGTGGATGAAGGCAGAGGCCGTGCTCTGGAACCAGACGTCTTCGAGCACCTGGAGCCCCGCCACCGTGCTGCCCAAATTCGCGGGCGAGGAGGGGAGCCAGGCCTACGCAATCAGCGCGTCGGGCACCCACATACTGGGCCACGCCTACGACGCGAATGGGGTGGAGCTGCCGGTCCGGTGGGACCTGGTCGGAGGGAGCTGGCAAGGACCTCGAATCCTGCCGAACAGTCTCTGGAGTGCCGCGTTCGATATCAACAACAACGGGGAGGTGGTGGGGAGTGGGGCTACTTGCGACCCACGGGTGCCACCGGGTTGCGGCGCAGCGGCGAAGTTCTGGAGCTCGAACGGAACCCTGACCCAGCTCAGCATACCCGGTCTGGTCGGCAGTCACGCCCCGAGGATCAACAACGCCGGACAGGCGATTGGCTTCGCCTGGACCGAGGATAGGCAGTTCGCGTTCCGCTGGTCGCCCCGGACCGGCAAGTTCGAGGATCTGGGCACCCTGTTGGGAGACGTCGAGTATGAGGCAACGGACATCAACAGCCAGGGACAGGTTGTGGGAAACACCACTACCGTGACCTTCATACCAGACTTCACCGTGCGCAAACGACCGCTGCTATGGACGGTTCGATAACGCGGTAGCTGCTTTCGCACATCCGCCTATCCCCCTCCGTACAACAGAAGAGAACGGTCGAATAACTGTGCTCCTGTTCGCGGAGGCCCACCATGCGGTACTGCCCGCTTCTCTTGGTCATCGGCTTTCTCTTCGCCTGCCAGGAAGCTTCTCCCCCCACTGCTCCGACATCCGACCCAGTGGCCGGGGCGCAAGCCGCCAATACCCTGCTCGCCAGTGGAAGCATCGTCATCGTGAGCCTGGGTTTTACCGCGGCGCTCGATGTGGATGAGCAAGGGCGAACGGTCGGCTGGAAGTCTGCGAGTACGGGGGCACAGGCCGTAGTCTGGAGTCCAGGCACCGCACGTGCCGCCACAGGCACACGCACCGTGCTCAGTGGCCTGGGCGGAGACACGTACGCGTGGGGCCTGAATGACGGCGCCGATATCACAGGTGGCAGCACTGTTGGTTCGGCGCTTCACGCGGTGGTCTGGAGCAGCAGCGCTCTGCACTCCATCGGCGAGCCGGCCGGAGCCGTGGGGGGCTTTGCGGAGGACATCACCAATGCGCTGTCGGATGGCACGCGCCTCGTCGCCGGCCGGTCCGACTTCCCCACGGCCAGCCGGCCAACGGTTTGGCGCGTCTCCGGCACCGGCTCGAGCCTCGCGGTGGTAGGAATGGACCTCCTACCAGGGTTCGGGTCTAACGGATCCGGCCAGGCGATAGGCGTCAACTCCAGTGGTGTGGTTGTCGGTGACGCGGAGGCAGCAGGCTCCGACCCCCAGCCGGCCAGGTGGACTCTCTCCGGCACGAGTTGGTCCATCACCGCGCTCGGGCTTCTGGCGGGCCAGACCTACGGCCAGGTGCTCGGCGTGAGCTCGACCGGCGATGCTGTGGGCTTCAACCGGCTTGCCGGCGGAACGGCGTGCATGCATGGCGCGGTCTGGCCCGCCAACACTGTCACCCCCAAGCCGCTTCATGATCTTGCGGGAGGCCTCTGCTCGACCGCCTGGTCCATCAATGCCGCGGGACAGATCACCGGCTCGGCACGTGACTCACGGGGTCGCAACCAGGCCGTGCTGTGGCTCCCGAGCGGGACGGGGACCTATACCGTCCTCGCGCTGGGGAATCGTCGGGGTGCCTTTCAGTCCGAAGGGCGGGGTCTGAACTCTCCGCAGGCCGATGGCACCGGCGGCACGGCACTGGAGGTCGTGGGGCAGAGCGGCGGGGCTGCAGTCCTCTGGAAGGTGAAGCTGCCGTAAAGGAAAATCGACCGCGATCCAGGAGCTGCGGCATGCGACGCCTCGTTTCGACGATAGCGATTGCCCTTCCGCTCCTCGCCGGCATTGCCTCGTGTGGCGGTAGCGGAGGATCGATCGCGCCACCGGATCCGGTCGCGTCGGTCTCGATCACACCCAGTACTTCCTCTCTCACTGTCCGGCAGACCCAGCAACTGACGGCGGTACTGCACAACGCCGCGGGTGCTGAGCTCTCGGGCCGCGTCGTCACCTGGACCACCAGCGATGCCGCGGTGGCGACCGTTTCCAGCTCTGGGTTGGTCTCCGCCCTGGCCGCCGGCTCCGGTACGATCCAGGCGACCTCGGAAGGACAAAGCGGGAGCGCCACAGTTTCGGTTGCCGCGATTCCAACGGATCCGGTCGCGTCGGTCTCGATCACACCCAGTACTCCCTCTCTCAATGTCGGGCAGACCCAGCAACTGACAGCGGTACTGCACAACGCTGCGGGTGCTGAGCTCTCGGGCCGCGTGGTTACCTGGACCACCAGCGATCCCGCGGTGGCGACCGTTTCCAGCTCCGGGTTGGTTTCTGCCCTGGCCGCCGGTTCCGCTACGATCCAAGCGACCTCGGAAGGACAAAGCGGTAGCGCCACGGTCTCGGTTGCCGCGATGCCAAGCCATACGTTCAGCGTGGTCGCTACCGGTGGCGCACACACGTGCGCGCTGACCCCGGAGGGCGCCGCGTATTGCTGGGGCCGAGATGAGAGCGGACAGCTCGGCACCCCCGCGCCGGCTTCCTGTAACCTGTCCGGCGTGTTTCCCTGCGCCCTGACACCCGTTGCGGTGAGCGGAGGCTTCACGTTTACCCAGATTACCGGCGGGGGCAGCCATACCTGCGGCCTCACGGCCGACGGCACCGCCTATTGCTGGGGTAGCGGCGCGAGCGGTCAGCTAGGCGACAATTCCGCCAGCCGGCAGCAGACGCCTGTGCCGGTTGCGACCGGACTCCGGTTCAAGACGATCGATGCGGGAGCCAACCATACCTGCGGGCTCACCGGCGATGGGACGGCATACTGCTGGGGTAGTAACACTCGGGGCCAACTGGGAGACGGCACCGCAACGGGCCGCAGCACGCCAGTGGCAGTGAGCGGTGGGATTGCCTTTGACATGATCGTTGCCGGCGGCTTCGATATCGGCCACACCTGTGGCCTCGCAGCCGACGGCACGGCCTACTGTTGGGGCGACAACGAGCTAGGGCAGCTCGGGATCGGCTCGGCAGATGTGGCGGTCCACCCCGGACCGGTCCCGGTTTCCGGTGGACTGACCTTTACCTCGCTGACCGCCGGGCTCGATCGCCACACCTGCGGCCTGGTCAGCAGCGGGGCGGCATACTGCTGGGGTGAGAACGCCTTCGGTGCGCTGGGCGACGGCTCGGCGACCACCCGCACGGCCCCGGTTCCAGTGACGGGCAATCTGGTGTTCGCTCAGCTGAAGGCGGGTGGCTACATCGGCCACACCTGCGGAATCACCACTGCCGGCATTGCCTATTGCTGGGGGGAGAATGAGCGGGGAGCGGTAGGCGACGGCTCGACCACGGATCGACTCTCGCCCACGGCCGTAAGCGGGGGCCTCCGGTTCGCTATGCTCGATGCCGGCTTCCGTCACACCTGTGGTCTCACGGTGACCAGCGTCCTCTACTGCTGGGGGTCAGGAGCGGCGGGACAGCTCGGCCTCAATTCGACAAGCCAAAGCAACGCACCGGCGAAGGTCGTGGGACAGCCCTAGGCGGACGGGCGGACAGGCGGTAAGGCGGTAAGGCGGTAAGGCGGTAAGGGAGTCATTGCGAGGGGGCAACGCCCCCGAAGCAATCCAGCGGGTCCCGCGCGCACGCGACGGGATTGCTTCGGTCGCTGCGCTCCCTCGCAATGACTCGTGCCTCGCGTACCGCCTACCGCCCGCTTCACCTACCGCCTTACCGCCTTACCGCCTACGCCGGTACCTTCGGGGGCTTGATCACCCCCGGTTTCCCGCCGACCCGTCGTAGCACCCCGGTTTGCCCCACGTGATAACACTCGTGAAACACGAAGGTGGCGAGGTTGCTTCCGACGGTCTCGTTGGGCTCGCCAGTGAATGGCCGGGGCGGCTTCGCAGCTAGGACCTCGGGCGACATGCCCGTGATGGCTCTGACAAGAGGCTCCTGCATCGCCTTGTAG
>DASYVW010000552.1:0-3563 GCA_035936675.1 Gemmatimonadales bacterium | reverse complement strand
GACCAGCCGGGCCGGCTTGCCGGCCGCGAGGGTCTGCTGCACCGCCTCCAGCAGCCGCTGCTCCAGTCTGGACTGAGGGTCCCCCGACTTGGCGGCGCGACTGGTCTTGTCCAGCCGCTTTTCGACGCTCGCCAGGTCGGCCAGGCCCAGCTCGATATTGACGACCTCCCGATCCCGCGCGGGATCCACGCCCCCCATAACGTGCTGGACGTCGGGGTCCTCGAAGCACCGGACCACGTGAACGACGGCATCGACTTCCCGGATATTGGCCAGGAACTGGTTGCCCAGCCCTTCGCCTTCACTGGCACCCTTGACCAGACCGGCGATGTCCACGAACTCGACTACCGCCGGGACGGTACGCTCTGGCTTGACGATTTGCGCCAACCTGTCGAGCCGCGGATCAGGGACCTGGACGATCCCGGTGTTGGGCTCGATGGTGGCGAAGGGATAATTGGCCACCAGTGCCTTGGCGGAGGTGAGGGCGTTGAAGAGGGTAGACTTGCCCACGTTCGGAAGTCCCACGATTCCTAGTCGAAGCATGGCTTTGCGGAGCTCAGCGATTGAACCGGTTCATCGCCATTTCAATCCCATCTTGCAACCAGACTTCGACGGCCTCGCTCATCGGATCGAGCAGGCCCGTAATCTCATCGCGCTCCTCTGCACTGAACTCGTCGAGCACAAAGTCAGCCAGGTCATCGAGGTCCGGAGGAGGCGGCCCCACGCCGATCCGGAGCCTGGCGTAATCCTGGCGCTGGAGCACACCCTCGATGCTCTTGAGGCCGTTGTGGCCTCCGGCCGAGCCCGCTCCCCGGAGGCGAAACCGCCCGACGGGGAGTGCCACGTCGTCGACCAGGATGAGGAGGTGCTGGCTGGGATCGAATTCAGGAAGGCCGCGGAGCGGGGCGATGGCCGCCCCGCTGCGATTCATGTAGGTCTGGGGTTTGAGGACCCGGACCGGGAGGTCCTGCCAGGTGCCCTGCGCCTCGCGGGCGCGATCGCCCCGGCGAAACTGTCCCACCTGCCACCGTGCCGCGAGATGATCGGCGAGGCGAAACCCGGCGTTGTGGCGAGTGTCCTCGTACTCAGGGCCGGGATTCCCCAGCCCCACGATCGTGTGCAGATCAGGCCTTCGGTTCGGCTTCGCCCTCGTCCTCGGGCTTCGGCTTCCGGATAAGCTCCGGCTCGGTCGGCGCGGCAACTTCCTCAACCACTGCCGGAGCTTCCTCGGTCCGTGGCGCGACGACGGTGCAAACCGGGGTATCGGGATCGTTGAGAATCTCGGCCTTCTCGATCTTGACGTCGCGCACGAAAAGCGAGTGTCCGATCGCCAACGCCGTCACGTCGAGCTCGACGTGCTCGGGGATGTCAGCCGGCAACACTTCGATCTCGAGCTCCCGGAGCACGTGGTCGAGCACGCCGCCGAAATTGCGAACGCCGTCCGGAATCCCGGTGAGGTGAATCGGTACCGAGAGCGTCACCTTCTCGTCGGCCTTCACCTCGTACAGATCCAGGTGCAGGATCTCTCCGGGGCGGACCGAGTCTCGCTGGATCTCGCGAATGAGTGCCTTGACCGCCGGCCGCCCATCCACCACGACATCGAGCACCGTAGTTCCCGCGCTGATGCCGATCAGCATCTTGTTCAGGGCTCCGCTGTCGATGGCCAGGGGCTCGGCCTGCCGGTTGTGACCGTAGATGACGCCCGGCACCTTTCCCGCGCGGCGGAGGCTCCGAGCAGCGCCCTTCCCGGTATCGGAGCGGGTGGCGACCTGGAGGTTTGCTTGTTGGGCCATGGTTTTTCTCTCTAAAGGCTATGGGCTATGGGCTATGGGCAAAGACTCGGGGCCAATAGCCTTCCTTCAATCAAACAACGAGCTCACCGACTGATCGCTATGGGTATACCCGATCGCCTTGGCGAGCAGCCCCGCGATCGAGAGCACCTTCAACCGGTCGAAGCGGCGTTCCGGCGGTATGGCAATCGTGTTGGTGACCGCGACCTCTTTAACTGGTGACGCCATGAGGCGATCGACCGCCGGGCCCGACAGCAGCGCGTGCGTGGCGCAGCAGTAGATGTCCTCGGCGCCTAAACGTTTCAAGGCGGTCACCGCTTCGGCCATGGTGCCGGCGGTGTCAATCATGTCATCCGGGATGATGCAGTCCTTCCCGGTGACCTCACCGACCACATTCAGCACTTCGGCCACGTTGGCCGACGGTCGCCGCTTGTCGATAATCGCGAGCGACGCGTTGAGCCGTTTGGCAAAGCCACGAGCCATCTTGGCCGAGCCGACGTCGGGGGCCACGATGACCAGATCCCGAAGGCTCTTCTGCCGGTAATGGTTCACGAACGCCGGCGCGGCGTACAGGTGATCGACCGGCAGGTCGAAGAACCCCTGCAGCTGATGCTGGTGGAAGTCCATCGCCAGCACTCGATCGGCGCCGGCCATTGACACCATGTTGGCCATCAGCTTGGCGCTGATTGCGACGCGTGGCTGATCCTTGCGATCCTGCCGCGCGTAGCCGAAGTAGGGGATCACCGCCGTGACCCGGGCCGCGCTGGCCCGCTTGGCGGCGTCCATGAGGAGCAGCAGCTCGATCATGTTTTCCGCCGGCGGGTTCGTGGGCTGGACGATATAGACATCCCGGCCGCGCACGTTCTCGTCGATCTTGACGAAAATCTCGCCGTCAGCGAAGCGCCGAAGCGTGACCTGACAGAGTGGCTGTCCCAGATGGGCGGCCACCTCGACGGCTAGGGGGCGGTTGGCCGACCCGCTCAGGAGCAGCATTTGGCTGCGCGACAGCGACAGGTCCGTCATGGTTACAGCCCGCAAACGTAGTTAGGCCAATGGGGTGGAGTCAACCAGAACGGCGACCGGATAATGTGATGCATGAGCCAGCACTCCTCCGACCCGGGGACTAGGTTTGCGTTGCCGAGTATGGGCTGGCCGCCACAGTTGTGGGTCCGCCGCAGCGTTGTGATGCGATCCTGGTGCGCCTGTGTAGGTCCATGTCGCACCTATTGTTGGACCATCAACATTCGAGCGGCGATCCGCGTACCGGCCACTGGCACGGCTCTGGCTCACCCGGCGTGCGGGTCGCGTATAGTCACGCGCCACACTCTGCGCTGGTTCCTAGTGGGACTACTCTGTCACTTTTGGCTGGGAAGACTCTATGCGATCAATCCCCCTGTTGGCTGTATCAACCGTCATCCTGGGCGCGGCATGGGCCTGTGGTGGCGGCAGCAACGTCGGACCAAATACGCCGCCTGTCGCGGCCTTCACCGCGCCGAGCTGTAGTGTGGGCGCCGCGTGCGCCTTCGCCGACGCGAGCACCGATGCCGAAGGTTCCATCTCATCGCGGACCTGGGACTTCGGCGATCCGACCTCCAGTACGAATACGTCCACTGACGCCAATCCGAGCCACACCTTTGCCACTGCGGGCACCTACAGTGTGAAGCTCACTGTAACCGATAATGGCGGGGCGACTGGCACAGTTACCAATCTGGTCACGGCATCGAGTAACGCGCCGCCGACCGCCAGCTTCAGCCTCCCCACCTGCACTGCAGGGAC
>DASYVW010000551.1:0-9514 GCA_035936675.1 Gemmatimonadales bacterium | reverse complement strand
TACTGGGCGAGCTTCTTGTCGATGGGCAGGTCCGTCGTGGCGGAACTGCTCGCGCGAGCCTTTGCCGGCTCGCTGTGACAGGCGCTCGCCCCAACGATACTGGCGGCCAAGAAGCAAACAGTCCAATTCGTCAATTTGCGCTCCATAGAACGAACCTGAAACCGGCCCCACCCAGCAGCGGAACTGTGCGTCACTAACGTCCTTCCAATTCCCGATCACCCGGCGTGTGCCGCTCCGCCCTGCCTGTGCCCGGATGCGATTTGGCTTCCAGGAACCGCTCGCCCTTGAGCCGGACGAAGGTGACGAACTGCTCGTACTCATCCTCCGACAGCGCGTCCGCGATCGCCGGAATCAGCCCCTTTACCAACGTGATCCGCTCCTCCAATGCGAGCGTATTGGCTTGGTCAACCAGCGCCCGGATGGCGGGGTGGTTCATCCAATCGGTCTCTTCGCTCGTGGTCATCGGGGCGGAGCTCCTGAGGTGGAGGAGGGAGTAATGTGCTATTCGCTGGCTGCCGCGGGCGAGGGAGGCGATCTCGACCTTGACCCGCGCGGCCGGGATGTCGAAGCCAAAGCGCTTGAACGCCCGGCGCCAGGCCTCGACGTGCGAGGGGTTGGTGTCGACTAGGGTACCGTCGATATCGAAACTCATTCCGCGCAAGGCCATGGTCCAAGTTACAGCGAAAAGCCCTCCATTACAGCCGGAGGGCCAACGCCATGCTTATTTTCCCTTCCCGTCTTTCCCGTCCCTTCGCTACGCTCAGGGCAGGCTCTACTCAGCCAGCTTGATCCGCTCCACCCGGCGTCCCTGAGCCCGGGGATTGTAGACCCGCACCGAGACGATGCTGCCGGGCTTCTCGGCCTTCAATGCGTTCCTGAGATCCGCCTCGGTCTTCACCACCTTTCCCTCGACCGACAGGATGATATCAGGACCGTTCCGCTGCGGGTCGTCGTACAGGGTCTCCCAGGACGGGCCGCCGGGTGTAACGTCGGTGACCAGGAGGCCGCGCATGTTGGCCGGCAACTGGAGCTGCTGGGCCACGTCGGGCGTCACCGGCTCAACGCTGATGCCCAGCCGGTTCATGACCGAACCGCCGGATGCTGCCGAGTTGCCGGTGTCCCCCTCATCCGCGCTGGCCAACTGAGGTTGATCGTTCAGTGCCTGTAGCTTGACATCGAACGTCTTCCGAATCCCGCCCTTACGGGCAACCTCGACCTTCACGACATCCCCCGGCTTCCTGAACCCGATCGCCTGCTGAAGTTGGCCCACTCGCTCGACCGGCTTGCTGTCCACGGCGATGATGACGTCGCCCGGCTGAATGCCTGCCGCCTTGGCCGGCGAGTCGTCGTTCGGGATGTCCTTCACCACGACGCCACGGATTTCGGGGAGGCCGACATAGGCCGCGTCATTCAGGGTGACGTTGTCGATCGAGACCCCCAGTGCCGCGCGGTGCACCGTGCCGGTTTCGATCAGCTGGTTCATGACGGTGCGTGCCAGATTGATGGGGATGGCGAATCCATACCCCGAGTAGAACCCGGTCTCGCTGGCAATGGCAGAGTTGATGCCGATGACTTCTCCCCGCACGCTCACCAGCGGTCCACCCGAGTTGCCGGGATTGATGGCCGCATCCGTCTGAATGAAGTCCTGGATACTTCCCTGGCCCCGTCCCGGCAGCCCCGGTAACGCGCGGCCCTTGGCGCTGACGATGCCGGAGGTGACCGTGAAGGTGAGCCCCTCCCCGAGTGGATTGCCGATGGCAAGCACCCACTCGCCGACGCGAGCGTCGTCGCTGTTGCCCAGCGCCATCGGGGGCAGGCCCTTGGCATCGATCTTCACCACCGCGACGTCGGTGTTGGGGTCGGTGCCGATGACCTTGGCCTTGAATTCACGCCGGTCGAGCAGCCTGACAGTCACTTGCTCCGCCCCTTCGACCACGTGGTTGTTGGTGAGGATGTATCCATCGGCCGACACCACGAAGCCGGAGCCGCTGCCCTGTTCGATCTCGGGCTGCTGCCGGAAGCGGGGAAAGAATCGCTCCATTCCGGGGGGTACCCGCTGCTTCGAGGCTGTCTCGGTCCGCTGCGACCTGATGTAGACCACGCTGGGCTTCACATGCTCCGCCACCGCGGCAAAGGCCTCGCTCAATTGCTGAAGAGCCCGGGCCTCCGGAATCGAGGGAGCTGTGACTTGGGCGATGGCCGAAGCCTGGCGGGGGGAGCCTTGCTGTTGGGCCGAGGAGCGGTTGGGCAGGTCCAGCAGCCCAGCGAACAGCAAGCCAAGCGCGAACGCGAGAGCGACCAAACCGCCGAATTTGAGCCAGTTTAACGAACGTGCCGACATCGAGTGGCCCTTCAGGAAGGCGTTAGGGTCATACTGCACTGGGGCAATTTAATAGTACCACATGGGACAAGAGTGAGTTTCGACCGAAGCGCTTGCCCCTGAATCCTTGGCGGAGCTGATTCTGAGGCAGGGAAGGGCTGGACAGGCTAAGCGAAGGGGCCAGAAGGTTCTGGCCCCTTCACCGACCTCTCTGGCCCCTTCGCCTCGGCCCCTTCGGGCTTATTGCCCTCAGGGTGAGCGGAGGTACCCTCCGCTCACTTCTTATCGTCCACTATCTCGTAATCGGCCTCGACGACATCGTCCTGGGATGGGCCGGACTCCGCTCCTGGGGCACCCGGCCCTGAACCCGGCTGGCTCGGGCCGCCGTTCGGCTCCCCGGTCCCTCCGGTCCCAGTCCCCGAACCGGCCGCCTGATACAGAGCTGCGCCGGCAGCCGAGTACGCCTGGTTGAGCTCGTCCAGGGCGCGGCGGATTCCCTCGGTCTCGCCCGTGCGGAGAGCCTGTCTTCCGGCCTCGAGCGCGGACTCCAGCCGTGACTTGGCATCCGGTGGCAACCGGTCCGTCCACTCCTTGCTGTCCTTCTCGACCCGGTATACCAGGCTGTCGAGCTGGTTGCGAGCCTCGATCTGCTCCCGGCGCGCCTGGTCTTCCTGGGAGTGTTGCTCGGCAGCCTTGACCATCCGGTCGATCTCGGCATCGCTGAGCCCGCTGGAGGCCTCGATCCGGATTTTCTGCTCCTTGCCCGTCGTCTTGTCTTTGGCGGCTACGTGCAGAATGCCGTTGGCGTCGATGTCGAACCCGACCTCCACCTGCGGCATGCCCCGGGGCGCCGGCGGGATACCGGTGAGCTGGAACTTGCCGATGGTCCGGTTGTCCTGCGCCATCTGCCGCTCGCCCTGGAGCACGTGAATCTCGACCGTAGTCTGGTTGTCCTCGGCGGTGGAGAACGTCTCGGATTTCTTGGTCGGGATCGTGGTGTTCCGCGGAATGAGCACCGTGGTGACTCCGCCCAGCGTCTCGATGCCCAGCGACAGCGGCGTAACGTCGAGCAGCAGCACGTCCTTCACCTCGCCACCCAGCACGCCGCCCTGTATCGCGGCACCGATGGCGACGACCTCATCGGGATTCACCCCTTTGTGGGGCTCCTTGCCGAAGAAGTTCTTAACGATCTCCTGCACCTTGGGCATGCGGGTTTGGCCGCCGACCAGGATGACCTCATCGACCCGCTTGGGATCCAAATTGGCATCCTTCAGGGCCTGCTGCATGGGCGGAAGGCTCCGCTGAATCAGATCGTCCACCAGCTGCTCGAACTTGGCCCGAGTCAGGGCGATGTTCAGGTGCTTGGGCCCGGACTGGTCAGCCGTGATGAACGGCAGGTTGATGTCCGTCTGGTTGACGGTGGACAGCTCCATCTTGGCCTTCTCCGCCGCTTCCTTCAGACGCTGGAGCGCCATGGGATCCTTGGAGAGATCGATCCCCTGGTCTTTCTTGAACTCCGCCACCAGCCATTCGATCAACCGCTGATCGAAGTCGTCGCCGCCCAGGTGGGTGTCGCCGTTGGTGCTCTTGACCTCGAACACTCCCTCGGCGAGCTCGAGCACCGAGATGTCGTAGGTGCCGCCGCCCAGGTCGTACACCGCAACCTTCTCTTCCTTCTTCTTATCCAGGCCATACGCGAGCGCCGAGGCGGTCGGCTCATTGATGATCCGTACCACGTCCAGCCCGGCGATCTTGCCCGCGTCCTTGGTCGCCTGCCGCTGAGAGTCGTTGAAGTAGGCCGGAACTGTGATCACGGCCTTTTCGACCGAATGGCCGAGATAATCCTCGGCGGTCTGCCTCATCTTCTGGAGGATCATCGCGGAGATTTCAGGCGGGCTGTATCGCTTGCCCTGGATCTCCACGGCGGCCATTCCGTTGGGGCCCTCGACCACCTTATAAGGCAGCCGCTTAGCCTCTTCCTGGACCTCGCTGAACCGGCGCCCCATCAGCCGCTTGATCGAGAAGATGGTCTGTTTGGGATTGGTGACTGCCTGGCGCTTGGCCACCTGACCCACCAGCCGCTCGCCATCCTTGGTGAAAGCCACCACCGACGGGGTAGTGCGCCCGCCTTCCGCGTTGGGGATGACGACGGGATCGCCACCCTCCATGACTGCTACGACCGAGTTGGTGGTTCCAAGGTCGATACCGATGATTTTGGAAGCCATGTCGACTCCGAATGAGATCCGAGTGTTGCTGCGGGTGCCAAATCGGCCACCCGCGTAGGGTTGACCAGGTACCTGAGCAAGTGGCATACCGCCCTTAGCTGCCTTTTTGGCACGTCCAGGTCGTGACATGAATCACGACGGAACGATCCGGCGGTCGGTAAGGTAGGTACGTGGGTGGGCAGCGGTTAAGCAGGCCGGTCACGGCGACGATCTGATGTCGCGCTTTACTCGGGTTCCACGAACGTGAGGAGGTTAGCCATGCTGTGGACGATCTTCGTGATACTCCTGGTGCTGTGGCTGCTGGGTGTTGTCACGTCATACACTCTCGGTGGTTTCATTCACGTCCTGCTCGTGATTGCAGTGATCATGGCCGTGATGCAGCTGATCCAGGGGAGACGCGCGTTGTAGCAACCGGGTCACCGATGCCTCGAGCCACGAAAAAGAACCAGCAGAAGATCCGCTATGCCGTCGTCGGCCTGGGCCACATAGCCCAGGTCGCGGTGTTGCCGGCCTTTGCTCACGCCGAGAACTCCGAGCTGGCCGCCCTCGTGTCGGACGATCCCGAAAAGCTGCAGAAGCTCGGTCGCCGGTATAAGGTCAAGGGGCGTTTCAGCTACGACCAGTTCGAGGATGGGCTGCGGAGCGAGGCCATCGACGCGGTCTACATCGCGTTACCCAACCATCTCCACCGGCCCTATGTCGAGCGGGCTGCCCGGGCCGGGGTGCACGTCCTCTGCGAGAAGCCGATGGCGGTGACCGAGGAGGACTGCCGCTCGATGATCCGGGTGGCTGAGGAGTATGGGGTGAAGCTCATGGTGGCCTACCGGCTCCACTTCGAGGAGGCCAATCTCAAGGCCATCGACCTGGTCCAGGGCGGCAAGCTAGGCGACGCGAGGCTCTTCGATTCGGTCTTCACCATGCAGGTGAAGGAAGGCGATATCCGGCTGAGCCCGAGGGAGCTGGGCGGCGGAACGCTCTACGACATAGGTATTTACTGTATCAATGCCGTCCGAAACCTCTACGGCGCAGAGCCAATGGAGGTCGTGGCCTTCAGCGCCAACAACGGCGACCCCCGCTTCCGCCAGTGCGAGGAGATGACCAGTGCCATCCTGCGATTCCCCGGTCGCGAACGCCTGGCGACTTTCACCTGCAGCTTCGGCGCTGCTGATGTGTCCAGCTACAGGGTCGTAGGCACCGAGGGCAGCCTCGTCATGGACCCGGCTTACGAGTACGCGGAAGCACTGGTCCAGCGGGTGACGATCAACGGCAAGATGCGGGAGCGGACGTTCCCCAAGCGAGACCAGTTCGCCCCCGAGCTGATCAGCTTCTCCGAATGCATTCTCTCCGGCGCCGCGCCGGAGCCGTCAGGCTGGGAAGGACTCGCGGACGTCCGGGTCATCCGGGCCCTTTACCGGTCGGCCGACACAGGCCAGCCTGTCGGCCTGGAGCCGTTCGAGAAGCAGGACCGGCCCTCGCTCGATCAGAAGATCACCCGTCCCCCGGTCAGAAAACCGGAGTTGGTAAACGCCGAGGCTCCCTCCGAGTAACAACTCCGGCTCGGCTATATTGAGCCATGTTCCCCTACCGAGACGACAACCCGACGTTGGCGACTCCTGTCGTCACGTTGCTGGTCATCACCGCAAACGTCTTCGTCTGGCTGGTCGTGCAGGGTATGGGAGCCGAGCCGATCCTGTCGCGCTCGGTCTGCGAGCTCGGTCTCATCCCCGGCGAGTTCCTCGGCCGGCTGCCCGATGGATTCAGGGTTCCTCTGGGGCCGGCCGCCGTTTGTGTGCTCGGCGAAGGGCGGAGCTGGATCACCCCTTTGAGCTCGATGTTCCTTCACGGCGGCTGGTTTCACCTCATCGGCAACATGTGGTTCCTCTGGGTCTTCGGAAACAACGTCGAGGATTCCATGGGACACGTTCGCTACCTCGCCTTCTACCTTCTCTGCGGGCTGGCGGCCGCGGCGGCCCAGACGTACATGAATCCCACGAGCCCGATCCCGATGGTGGGTGCATCGGGCGCCATCAGCGGAGTGATGGGCGCATACATCGTCCTCTACCCTCGCGTCCGGGTGCATATGCTGGTGATCCTCGGCTTCTTCATCACTCGAATCGTGGTGCCCGCCTACCTGATGCTGGGGTACTGGTTTGCGATCCAGCTCCTGGGCGGCAGCCTGTCCGCGGAGCAGGGCGGCGTCGCCTTCTGGGCCCATGCCGGCGGGTTTATTGCCGGGGCAATCCTGATTCATCTGTTCCGGGACCCGGAGCTGGTGGAGAAACACCGGGCCCTGTCGAAGACGATCGAGGGGCTGGCTTATCGGGAGAGATAGGGCCCGCCCGCCTGTTCGCCCATCTGCCCACCGGTATGTTCTTATCTATGCCTGAGATTCCCAAACACGGCCTCCTCTCACCATCTCCAGCCGCCCCCCTCGAGGTTCCAGTGGCCCCGCGGAATACCGGGATGCCGCTCGAGCTCGACTGGGTCGAGGAGGTTCTGGTCAATCGCAGCGCAGTGGAGCGGCGCGCGGCGACGCTTCGGACCCGGCGAACGGTGAAGAAGGAATGGCAGGCAGCGTGGCTGCTGCGGGCCGTCACCCTGATGGACCTCACGACGCTCTCTGGCGACGACACACCCGGCCGGGTCCGGCGCCTCTGCGCCAAGGCGCGCCAGCCGGTCCGCACTGACCTGCTCCGCGCAATGAACGCCGAGCAACTCCGGATCCGGGTTGCGGCGGTTTGCGTGTACCACAGGTTTGTCGAGACCGCCCTCGAAGCCCTGGAAGGCTCGGGTATCCCCGTCGCGGCGGTGTCGACCGGGTTCCCCGCGGGTCTCTCGCCCTTCGAACAGCGGATTGCCGAGATCCGGGCGTCAGTGGCCGCGGGGGCCGAGGAGATCGATGTAGTGATCACCCGGACGCACGTTCTCACGGAGAACTGGCGGGCCCTCTACGACGAGGTGCGGGCCATGCGGGAGGCCTGTGGGGACGCGCACATCAAGACTATTCTCGCCACCGGAGAGCTGGGCACCCTGCGAAACGTGGCGCGAGCGAGCCTTGTTTGCATGATGGCTGGCGCCGATTTCATCAAGACCTCGACCGGGAAGGAGAGCATCAACGCCACGCTTCCGGTCGGGCTGGTCATGGCGCGCGCCATCCGCGATTACCGGGAGCGCACCAATCACCTTATCGGTCTCAAGGCGGCGGGCGGCATCCGCACCGCCAGAGAGGCACTAGACTGGCTCGCCCTGATAAAGGATGAGCTGGGGGACCGGTGGCTGCGCCCCGACCTCTTTCGCTTCGGCGCCAGCTCGCTGCTCGCCGACATCGAGCGTCAAGTGGAGCACTTCGTGACCGGCCGGTATTCGGCCGCGCATCGGCATCCAACAGCGTGAGCGCACCCTGTCATCCTGAGCGCAGCGAAGGATCCCTCAGGTACGCGCGGAGAGATCCTTCGCTGCGCTCAGGATGACGATCGCGAGGCTCCATGGCATCGGTTCCTGAAATCTTCCAGACGATGGCGTACGGTCCGGCACCCGAGTCCGTAGCCCCGGCGAACGAATGGCTGGAGCAGCACGGGCGGAGCTTCGGGCTGTTCATCAACGGTGCCTGGACCAAAGGCGATGGTGAGACCTTCGAGACCTTGAACCCGGCCACGGCGAAGCCGCTCGCCCGGCTCGCCCAGGCCAGCTCGAGCGAGGTCGATCGCGCCGTACGCGCGGCCCGCGGGGCCCAACCGGCGTGGTGGGCGCTTGGCGGGCACGGACGGGCCCGCTACTTGTACGCGATCGCGCGGCAGATCCAGAAACACAGTCGGCTCTTTGCCGTCCTCGAGTCGGTCGACAACGGCAAGCCGATCCGCGAGTCGCGGGACATCGACGTGCCGCTGGTGGCCCGGCACTTCTATTATCACGCAGGCTGGGCCCAGCTCATGGAGCAGGAGCTGCCCGACCGCGTGCCCGTCGGCGTGATCGGACAGATCATCCCCTGGAACTTTCCCCTGCTGATGCTGGCCTGGAAAATCGCGCCCGCGCTGGCCATGGGAAATACCGTCGTGCTCAAGCCGGCAGAGTTCACCTCGCTCACCGCCCTCCGCTTTGCCGAGCTGTGCCAGGAGATCGGCCTGCCTGCCGGCGTGGTCAACATCATCACCGGGGATGGCCGGGCCGGCGAGGCGCTCGTGGCCCATCCGGACGTCGACAAGATTGCCTTTACCGGCTCGACCGAGGTCGGGCGGATGATCCGAGCCGCCACAGCGGGCAGCGGGAAGAGGCTCTCCCTCGAGCTGGGCGGGAAATCGCCGTTCATTGTCTTTCCCGATTCCGATCTCGACAGCGTGGTCGAAGGCGTGGTCGACGCGATCTGGTTCAACCAGGGGCAGGTCTGCTGTGCGGGCTCACGAATCCTGGTACAGGAGGGGGTATCGGACCGGCTGGTAGCCAAACTCAAGCAGCGGATGGAGACGCTCAGGGTGGGCGACCCGCTCGACAAGGCCGTGGACATGGGCGCCATCATCGCGCCGGTTCAGCTGGAGAAGATTCAGGATCTGGTGCGCCGGGGCGAAGAGGAAGGTGCCAAACTGTGGCAGCCATCGTGGAGCTGCCCCCGGGAGGGGTGGTTCTTCCCTCCAACCCTGCTGACCGAGGTCTCCCCCGCCGCCACGGTCGCCCAGGTGGAAATCTTCGGCCCGGTCGTGGTGCTCATGACCTTCCGCACTCCGGCCGAAGCCGTCGAGCTGGCCAACAACACTCGCTACGGGCTGGCAGCCAGCCTCTGGACTGAGAGCATCAACCTGGCGCTGGATGTCGCCCCCCAGCTCAAGGCCGGTACGGTGTGGATCAACTGCACCAACGTCTTCGATGCGGCGAGCGGCTTCGGCGGGTATCGGGAGAGCGGCTTCGGGCGGGAGGGTGGACGCGAGGGACTGCGGGAGTACGTGGCGTGGGCGGACGGGCAGATGGGCGGACAGGC
>DASYVW010000550.1:0-1582 GCA_035936675.1 Gemmatimonadales bacterium | reverse complement strand
CATTTCCACTGGACGCCCCTCGCACTCGCCTGTCTTGCCTATCTCACCATCGTGGGGTCGGTGATCGCATTCCTGATGTATTACTGGCTCATCCGGCACACCGAGGTGAGCCGGGTGCTGATGATCCCGTTGGTGACGCCGTTGGTGGCCGTGCTGTTCGGGGTGCTGTTCGCGGGAGAAACCATCGGGTGGCACACCGCGATTGGAGGAGTGGCGATCATCGGGGGTGTTGCGCTGACGAATCGCTCTGGTCCTTGATCGTCTGGCGGGTGGCCTTGGGGGCCCCATATCTATAGAAGGGGGACGGCCAGCTGGGTTACGGGACTTCTTCGGGGGAAGGAAAAGGGGGCCGATAGAACTCGGCCCCCATCAGGCGGATACAACCCAAATCGTATCATTCATCGCGCTGCTTCTTGTAGAGCCAGTACTCGGGACCTGCGAGGCCTTCCGGCCAATCATCTTGGTGGAGATCCCCCCGCCAGGCCTCTGATTCGGCCTGCTCCCCATCGTCCGGCGTATCCCATGGGAGATCTCCTCCTGTTTCCCACGGTAGCCCATCCTGTTGGCCCATAGAGTCCTCCGTTGCGGCACGGCGCCGCACCATGCGGCACCAATCCACGAAATGCCCTGCCGGGGACCCGTGTTTCAGCCCCCTCGGGCCAGGGTCGCAAGTCGCGGGCCTGTCCGACTTAAGGTGCTCCAAACTGGCACAGAATCGCTGGCGGGAAGGCGGATCACCCTTCCCACCGCCTGGTAGGGCGGCTACAATTCCGCCTCGCTGGCATTCGGGACGTAGCGCAGTCCGGTAGCGCACTGCAATGGGGTTGCAGGGGTCGCGGGTTCAAATCCCGCCGTCCCGACTCGGTGGGGCTGTCCTTTAGTCGCTCATCATTCGGAGTCAATCTGAATCGCCTGATCATCCCGCTGATGGCTGCCGGCCTCATGGCCTGCAGCCGCTCGGCTGACCGCGAGAGCGCACCCGGGAAAGACGGGTTCAGTGCCGCGCTCGGCGTGGATACGGCCACCATGACCAAGACGCCGTCGGGCCTGCGCTACCAGGAGATGGCCCCCGGGCAGGGCAAGGTGGCCGCAGCGGGACACAAGGTGTCGGTGCATTACACCGGCTGGCTGCCCAACGGGGAGAAGTTCGATAGCAGCCGCGACCGCAATCAGCCATTCAGCTTC
Source organism: Gemmatimonadales bacterium (assembly GCA_035936675.1). Classification (GTDB taxonomy): domain Bacteria; phylum Gemmatimonadota; class Gemmatimonadetes; order Gemmatimonadales; family GWC2-71-9; genus CAVVWJ01. The sequence continues at coordinate 397 of DASYVW010000550.1, read as the reverse complement.
ACCCTCGGCGCCGGCGAGGTGATCGCCGGATGGGACGAGGGCGTCGCCGGCATGAGGGTCGGTGGCCGCCGCAAGCTCGTGGTGCCTCCGGATCTCGCATACGGCACCGCCGGTGCGCCACCCGATATCCCACCCGGAGCGACGCTGGTCTTCGACGTCGAGCTGCTCGACGTACGCTGAGCACTAGCCAAGGCGCCCCGGCAGACCCGGGCGCCTTTTGTTTTAGGGGCTGGTTTCCGGGTGGCGGAGAATGATCTCGAGAGGCACGGCCCGCGCTTCCACCGACGCCGTGACCTCGTCCGGCGCGCTGACGACTTCCCACGCCCCGGGCAGAAGGAACTCGGCGGGGAGAACGGTCAGCGCGTACCGGCTCGGCCGCCTTACCCGAAGCAGGAAC
>DASYVW010000549.1:0-3991 GCA_035936675.1 Gemmatimonadales bacterium | reverse complement strand
CCAAACCGGGTGCCGGTTCCCGAGAGGCGCGCCACCCTGCCGTCGAGCATATCGAGAATGCCGGCGAACACGATGAACCAGCCCGCCCAACGGAAGTTTCCGTTGAAGGCCGAGACGATGGCCCAGAACCCAAAGAAGAGGTTGCCGAGGGTAAAGGCACTCGGCATGACTACGACCACCTGGCGTATGGAAGGGCGCCGCAGCCCTTCGCGGTTCTGCCTCAGCACCATTTTGCCACCGGCGTCACTCCCACCTGAGTCGTGTCCCCCGGCTTGACGAGGATTTCAGTCCCCAAAGGGAGAAAGAGATCTACCCGGGACCCGAAACGGATCATCCCCATGCGCTCTCCCTGGCGTACTGGAGTGCCGACGTTGTGGTCGGTCACGATCCTTCGCGCTATCAGACCAGCGATTTGCCGGATCAACACTTTGCCCCGCTCGGTCGTGAGTCCGATCGAGGACTGTTCGTTGTCGAGACTGGACTTCTCCGCCGCCGCGTGGCCGAACTTGCCGGGATTGTAGTGCCGATAACCGACCATACCGCCGGTCGGATAGCGGTTCACATGGCAGTTGAACACGTTCATGAAGATGGAGATCCGTAGCGCCCGGCCGCCGAAGAACGCCGGCTCATCCGTCTGGACCACGCCGACGACCTTACCGTCGGCCGGTGCCAGTACCAAACACTCGTCCCTCGGACCTGCACGCTCGGGATCGCGAAAGAAGGCGACCACCCAGATTGCCGGAGCAACCCAGAGCACGCAGGCGATCCACCACCCGAGGCTATCGAAGCGCACCGCTGCCAGGAGCAGTGCCAGGGCGACGATCCATGCGACGGCGATGAACCACCGGCCTTCCGGCGCGGTGCGGATCACAGGTCATCTCCCAGCTCGCGGCCGGTCAGGAGCCTGAATGCCTCGAGGTAGCGCCGGCTGGTGGCGTCAACCACCACGTCGGGGAGCGGCGGCGGCGGCGCTTCTCCGTTCCAGCGGCCTGCCGCCTTGATCGACGCGAGATAGTCGCGCAGCGGCTGCTTGTCGAAGCTCGGCTGGGCCCTGCCAGGCGCGTAGCTGTCGGCCGGCCAGAAACGAGACGAGTCGGGGGTCAGCAGCTCATCGATCAGGCGGAGCGTGCCTCCAGCGTCGGTCCCGAACTCGAACTTGGTATCGGCGATGATGATCCCGCGATCGGCGGCGTGCGCCCCGCCGGCCTGATAGATCGCGAAGCTTGCGGCACGCAGCTGCTCTGCCAGGGTCCGGCCCAGCGTTCCCGCAACGGTCTCGAATGTCACGTTGGTATCGTGGCCGGTTTCGGCCTTGGTGGCCGGGGAAAAGAGCGGCGGGTCGAGGCGTGAGCTCTCCGCCAGTCCGGCCGACAACGGCTCGCCCGCGAGCGTGCCGCGGGCTCGATACTCTGCCCAGGCCGAGCCGGAAAGATAGCCGCGTACCACACATTCGAACGGCACCGGCACTGCCCGGCGGACCAGCATGGCGCGCCCAGCGATCTCGCTCTCGTAGCCGTCCAGCCCGGGGACGCGCTGGATGATTTCCGGGGTGCGCGCGGTGAGGTAGTGGGAAGGGAAGACCGGGGTCAGACGCTCGAACCAGAAGGCGCTGATCTGGGTCAGGACCGCGCCCTTCCGCGGGACGGGCTCGTTCATGACGACGTCGAACGCACTCACCCGATCGCTCGCGACCAGCAGCAGATGCTCCGGGTCTACCTCGTACACCTCGCGGACTTTTCCCTGCCGGAGCAGCGGCAGCGGGAGCCGGCTCTCGGCCATTGCCCGCCCTGAGCGCAGCGAATGGGTCATACTCCCACCTCGGCGGCTTCGGCCTCGGCAGCCAGCGGACGGGCGCGGGCGAGCAGTGGCTGGAGGTATTCCTCGAGAAACTCGGTCACCTGTTGCGACGCGCGTCCGGTGTAATTGCTCGGTTGCAGCTCGGCCTGAAGTGCCGTGGCGGGTACTCCGCGGAACGCGGGATCGGTCGCGAGCCGCTCGAGCAGGTCATTGGGCTGGCCGCGGCTCACCGCCTCCGCTACGGCCAGGCTGTGCCGACGAATGACCTCATGCAGCCCCTGCCGGTCGCCGCCCGCGGACACCCCCAGCAGCAGCCACCGCTCCGTTGCCATGAACGGCATCTGGTCCGCGACGTGCCGCAGAATGACGTCTTCCCTGACCTCGAACCCGGCGGCGATGTTGGTGGCGAGGACCAGAAGCGCATCGGTGGCAAGGAAGCCTTCGGGCAGGGTCAACCGGCGGTTGGCGCTGTCATCGAGGGTTCGCTCCAGCCATTGAGCGGCGGCCGTGTGTCCGGTGTTCGCCTGCAAGGAGATCACGAATCGCGCAAGACCACTGATGCGCTCGGCACGCATCGGGTTGCGCTTGTACGCCATGGCGCTGGAGCCGACCTGCTCGGACTCGAACGGCTCGAGCAGCTCACCCTCGTGCTGGAGCAGCCGGAGATCGGCTGAAAGCTTGCTGGCTGACTGCGCGATCCCGCTGAGCGCATCGAGCACGCTGCTGTCCAGTTTCCTGGTGTAGGTCTGACCCGTGACGGGGAACGATTCCTTGAACCCGAGCTTGGTCGTGACCCGACGATCCAGCTCCCGCACCTTTTCGTGGTCCCCATCGAAAAGCTGAAGAAAGGAGGCCTGGGTGCCGGTGGTGCCCTTGCAGCCGCGGAAACGCATCGTCTCGATGCGACGGCAGATCTCCTCCACATCCAGGGCGAAATCCTGCATCCACAGCGTGGCCCGCTTTCCGACCGTGGTGAGCTGGGCAGGCTGGAAGTGGGTGTAGGCCAGGCATGGAAGACCGGCCGTGCGGCTCGCAAACTGTTCCAGCGCTCCGAGCACGGCGATCAGGCGGCCGAGCAGGAGCCGGAGCCCATCGCGCATGACGATAAGATCCGCGTTGTCGGTCACGAAGGCGCTGGTGGCGCCCAGGTGGAGATACGGCCGCGCGGCCGGTGCTTGCTCGCCGAAGGCGTGAATGTGGGCCATGACGTCGTGCCGGAAGCGGCGTTCATAGCGTGCCGCCACCGCCAGGTCGGCGTCGTCCAGGTGGGCCCGCATCTGGCTCAGCGCCTCCTCGGGAATGTTGAGCCCGAGCTCCCGCTCGGTCTCGGCGAGCGCGAGCCAGAGCCGGCGCCAGAGCCCAACCCGGTGCGGCTCGCCCCACAGGGTCTGCATGGCAGGCGAGGCGTAGCGCGTCCCGAGGGGAGAACGCCAGCGGTCGTCGCTCATCGGAACACCAGATCGGTAAAGGTCACCTGGCCCTCGCGCTCGAGATAGATCCGGATCACCTGGCCGGGGCGCACGCTGAGCAGTCTCGATACCTCGGAGGCAGTCCGCACTTGGGAGCGGTCGATCGCCAGGATCACGTCGCCGCCCTGCAACCCCGTGGCCCGGCTCACCTGGGGCGAGAGGCGAAAGATGAGAGCGCCCTGAGGGCTTCGGATGCCGCGCTCGGCCTGGATGGCAGGCGTGACGTTGATGAGCTGGAGATCCTGGAGCACCGTGATCTTTTCGGCGGTGACGGTTGGCAGATCGCCAGTGACGATCCGCCGCCGAACCGTCCCGCTGCCGCTCCGGACTGCCAGGTCCACAGCATCGCCGACGTGGAGATCGAGCTTCACCGCTTCCCAGTCGAGATAGTTCCGCAGCTTCCGGCCGTTGGCCTCGACCAGCACGTCTCCCGATCGGAGCCCGGCGCGGGCGGCGGGTCCGTCGGGCGTCACCGCGGCGAGCATCACGCCACCCTGGCTCTTCCACTCGCGCATGGCCTTGGCACCCTCGACATCCAGGCCCACCCACGCGCGGCGTACCGTTCCGTTCTTGATAATCTCGTCCGCGACCCGGACCGCGCGCTCGATCGGGATGGCAAAGCCCAGACCCACGGAGCCGCCGCTGTTGCTGAAGATCGAGGAGTTGATCCCGACCACTTCGCCGAGCGCGTTGGTGAGCGGCCCCCCCGAGTTGCCGGGGTTGAT
>DASYVW010000548.1:0-8294 GCA_035936675.1 Gemmatimonadales bacterium | reverse complement strand
TCATCCAGACCGTGGCGAAGGCGCTTCGCGCCTTCCAGATGTATATGCCGAATAACCCCATCTACCAGCGGGCAATTCAGAACGTGCGCGCCGCCTTCCAGCCGATCTGGGCCGCAACCGATGAGCTCCTCATCCACGTGGTCGAGACCGAACTGGTGTGGGAGGATCAGGTGGTGTATCGGCAGGCGAACAAGGCTGAAAGCCTGGCCTGGAGCCTCTTCAAGGATGGGATGCGGGAGCTCACCATTCACAAAGGCGCCGAGGCCGAGGAGCTGCCCAGGCTGCTTGCCATCATTAACCAGGCTCGATTCCTCGCGACGGACGCAGGAGACGACCTCCTCACGCTCCTGTGGGCGCACGAATTCCAGCTCATTCAGCACCAGTTCGTGGACCTATTCGGGGAGGGTGGGGGAGCGACCCCCGAGCCGTCGGGAACCACTGCCGGCGGCGAGTCGACTCCGGCGGAGCGAAAGGCGCAGGCGGCCCAGGAGGCTCAGGCGCGGCCCGAAGGAGTGGTGGCCGTCGATGAGTTCGACTCGACGCTCTACTTCCTCGATGAGAGCGAGATGGGCTACGTGGCGACTGAGCTCGAGGCCGAGTACCGCCGCGACGTTCGCACCAGCGCGCTCGACATTCTGTTCGACCTGATGGAGGTCAACTCGGATGAAAAGACGCGCGACGAGGTCCTGAGTATCCTCGAACAGCTCTTCCCCAACTTCCTCAACAGTCGGGACTTCAGAGCCGCCGCCGCGGTGCTGCGCGAAACCAAGCAGCTGAAGGAGAAGTCCTTGGGATTTACGCCGGCTCACATCCAGCGGCTCGGCACTTTCACCTCCAGTCTGAGCGAGCCCGCCACCGTGGGGCAGTTACTGCAATCGCTCGATGAAGCCAGTGGACTCGGCGTGGATACCCATGCAGCCGAAGTCATCAAGGAGCTGCGAGCTTCGGCTCTGGAGCCCCTGGTCGGCTGGCTGCCGAGTCTCTCCTCCGCTCCGCTCCGCAAGACACTCGAGGAGGTCATCGACCGTCTGGCCGGCAACAACACGGCCGAGGTACACCGGCTCCTGAAGACCGAGTCGCCGGCCTTGGAAGGGATTATCGCCTTGTGTGGCCGCCTGGCGCTGCACCAGGCAGTGCCCGGGCTGGCCGAGACCCTGGGCCACGCCAAGCCCGCCATCCGTCTCGCTACAGTCCAGACACTTGGTCTGCTCGGAACTCCGGGTGCGATGAGCCTGGTGGATCGGGCGATCGATGATGCGGACAAGGCGGTCCGAATCGCTGCGGTGCGGGTGGTGGCAACCCGGGGCTATAAGGGTGCCCTCAAGCGGGTGGAGACCGTCGTGCTCGGAAAGTCCAAGGACATGGATCTGACCGAGAAGATGGCGTTTTTCGAGGCGTACGGGTCCATTGCGGGCGCAAACGGCTTGAAGGCACTGAGTGCCATCCTGCTTCAGCGGGGACTCCTCAGGATGAAGGAGCCGGCCGACACTCGGGCGTGCGCCGCAATGGCGCTGGGCCGGATCAAGACCCCTGAAGCCCGCGACATCCTTCAGCGGGCAACCGAGGACAAGGAGTTGGTAGTGCGCAATGCGGTGAATCGCGCTCTGCGGGAGGTCGCAGCGTGACGCAACCCACCGATACGAGTAACGGGCGCTCCACGCCGGACGGGCAGCTCAGGCAGGGCGGCCGCACCCTCCTCCTCGCCTTTTACACCGCGCTCAGGAGCCTCAAGCTGTATCCACTGGAGAACACGGCGGTTCAGAACGCACTCGAGGACCTGGACGACGTGGTCCGCAGGCTGCTGGACCTCGAAGGCGAGCTGGAGATCCGCATGGCCGGCGACTTCATCTTCGTCAACGCAACCCGGCTCCGGGTCGAGCTCGATAACTACGCGTCCTTCAGCCACATCCTTGCGATGTTCCGGGCGTTCGATCTCGGGGCTCTCCGGATCAGGCCCGGCATCGAAAAGAGGGAGTGGCAGGTCTTCCTCAGCGTCCTCCTCCGCCTGGCCGACCGAGGCCCAGGCGAGGAGCCGCTGGAAGAGCTCCAGAATCGTCTGGATGAGGGGAAGGTGGCCCATCTGGAGCTCGAGCGCCCGCTGCCCGAAGGCGGCAGCACGGAACAGTCGCGTCACGCCGCCAAACAGGTCTACGCCCAAGGCGTCGCGGTCACCAAGGATGTCATTGGCAGCGTCAGAATGGGGCGCACGGCGCGCCTGAAGCGGGTGAAGCGGGCAGTCCAGCAGGTCGTGGACCAGGTGCTGAACAACGAAACGTCGATGCTTGGCCTGACAGCCATCCGGGATTACGACGAGTACACCTTTACCCATTCGATGAACGTCTGCATCATCTCGGTGGCGCTGGGCAAGAAGCTGGGGCTGTCCAAGGTGCAGTTGTGCGATCTGGGCATGACGGCGTTGCTGCATGACGTGGGCAAGGCCCGCGTACCGACAGAGATCCTGAACAAGGCCGGCAAGCTTGATGAGAGTGAATGGAAAGTCATCCAGGCACACCCCTGGTTTGGCGCACTCACCCTCTTCAGCATGCGAGCCTACGAGGAGATTCCCTATCGATCCATCCTGGTGGCGCACGAGCATCACATGAAGATGGATCTCAGTGGTTATCCCAAGGTGGTGCGACCCCGGACGCTTGGTATCTTCTCCCGCATCGTCTCGGTCGCCGATGCCTTCGATGCAGCGACGACGCGGCGGGTCTACCAGACCGTGCCGGTGGAACCGGATGAGGTGCTGCGGGAGATGTGGGAGAACCCAAAGCGGGGCCAGGACAAGGTGCTGGTCAAGGCGCTCATCAACCTCGTCGGGGTGTATCCGATCGGAACCTGCATTATTCTGGACACGTTCGAAGTGGCGGTTGTGGCGGGTGCCAGCGTGGACCGCCAGCAGCTCAACCGTCCCATCGTGCGCATCGCCCTGGACGCAGAGGGAGGCCCGGTGCCATTGCCCGGTATCGAAGTCAACCTCAGCGAAAAGGACGAGAGTGGAGCGTACCGGCGGTCCATCGTGAAGGTCACCAACCCTGACCGCTTCGGGATCACGGTTGGCGACTACTTTGTCTGAGTCCCGGCTCGAGCCGGCCTGGACCGCTCTCAAGTCCAGCGGCCGCTCAGCTCTCATCCCCTACCTGACCGCCGGCTTTCCCACGATCGACGTGAGCGAAGCAGCGCTTCGCTCGGCGGCCGAGATCTCCGACATCATCGAAGTCGGCGTGCCGTTCAGCGATCCGCTGGCCGATGGGCCGACGATTCAGCGCTCCACCTTCGAGGCGCTCAGGCAGGGGATGACGCTGGCGGGAACGCTCGAGCTCATCGCCCGAGCCGAGCTGAGTGTTCCCATCGTCATCTTCAGCTACCTCAACCCTATCCTTCGCTATGGTCTCGACCGGTTTCTGGCCGATGCCGAGCGTCTCGGCGTCGCCGGGTTGATACTCACCGATCTTCCAGCCGGCAGCGATGCGGCGGTTGAAGGCGCGGTGCAACGGAGCCGCCTCGATCTCATCAGGCTGATCGCGCCCACCACCAGAGACGATCGTCTCGCGCTGGCGGTGAAGGGTGCCCAGGGTTTTATCTACTTGGTGGCCCGGCTCGGAGTGACCGGCGCTAGCTCGTCGCTGGGCCCGGATCTCGCGGGCTCGGTCGAGCGGGTGCGGCGGGCCACTCAGCTTCCGGTGGCGGTTGGTTTCGGGATATCGACGCCGGAGCAGGCACGTACGGTGGCCCGGATGGCCGACGGCGTGGTGGTCGGAAGCGCGCTCGTGGATATCCTGGGCCGCGAGGGCGTGAGTGCCGCAAGGCGGTTCCTGGGCTCGCTCCGCCTCGCGCTGGATGAAAGGGTGATGGCGTGAGGGTCGACATGCCCCGCCTGCTCCAGCGCTACACTCTGGTGCTCGGTGTGGGCGGGCTGATCCTCATGCTGGCCGTGCTGACTCTCGATCGACGCTGGATCGAGCAGCCGGTATCCACGCTGGTGTTGATGGTCAGCATCCTTGCGCTACGAAGCGTCCCGGTACGCCTGAGCAAGTATTCCTACCTGACCCAGTCGGCAGTCCCCGTACTGGTGGGGGCGGTCTCGATCGGGCCTTCCCCGGTGGTGGCGGCGCTCTGGGTCGCGGTGGTCGGCGCCGACGTGTTCGGACTTCGGAAGCAGCCGCGGGCCGGGTTCATCAATGCCGGACGGGAAGTCATCGGGTTCGTCGCGGCCTTCGGTCCCTATGCCGCGATACTCTCGCTCGGCTCTACCACAGCACTGACTCTCGATTTTCTTCCGGCGGCGGCTGTCCTCGTCTCGCTCTACTTCTTCATTACCAAGGCCCTCTTCTACTTCAGTCTGCTCAGCCGGCGGAAACTGGAGAATGCCGAGAAGATTCTGATCCTGCGATGGGAGATCAGCTCCTACCTGCTCACGCTCATCGCGGTAACAATCGTCGTCGCCGCCCTCGTCACGCTCGCCCCGGTCGGATGGGTGGCCGTCGCCCTGGCGCTTGGAGTACTGGGTCTGCTGACCCGACAGATTCTCGATGAAGCCATCGGCGCGGAAGACCTGAACAAGGTCCACCTGATGGAGGCGGCCATCGCGAGCAACTCCACCCTCCAGGGGTCGTTCACCCAGATCGAGCGCCTGGCGTACCGGCTGCTCGATTGGGGCGATTTCCGGGTGTACCGGGTGAACGGGACCGAGACGTCCCTCGCCTATCGCGCCTCAACTGGGCGGGATGACCGGGACGCTCCAGCCCCCGCCATCGGTCCGCTCCGGCACGAGGTGGTGCAGACCGGTGAGCCGATGATGGTCAAGGACGTGAGGAGCGACGATCGTCTCGGGGGCTTGCCGGATGGTGTGCGGACGTTGGCGATCCATCCGATCCGCTTCGGCGACGAGATCCTGGGCACCCTGGAGGTCGAGCATCACAAGCGCCATGCGTATGGCGCCAAGGATCTGCTGGCGATGAGTACGTTGGCAGGGCAGATCGCGACGGCGATCCACATCGCCGAGCTGCGCCGGCCGCTGGTGCTGACGGTAGGGCAAATCGGCGAGCAGGTGGCGACGCTGGCCCGGGTCGCCGACTCGCTCCGAAGCTCCGCCAGCGCGCTTGCCGACGTGTCGCTCGGCATGCGGCAGGGCGCCATGGAGCTGGAGAAGTTTGCCTCGGGTGGCCTCCGAGCCACCGGCTCGCTCGCCAGCGCGTCGCAGCAGATGATGACTCAGGGTGCGCAGGCGGCGGCGGCCAGCGGCACCGCGGCCGAGGTGGCTGCCCGCAATCGCGTCGTCATCGGAGATGCCATAGCCCGGCTGGTGGAGCTGAAAGGGTTCGTCTCCGCCGGCGCCGACCGGGTGACCGCCCTCGGCGCGATGACCCAGCGGATCACCGGGTTCATTGGAACCATTCGCGAGATCGCCGATCTTACCAACCTGATCGCGTTGAACGCGGCTATCGAGGCTGCCCGAGCCGGCCGGGAAGGCCGTGGCTTCGCGGTGGTCGCCTCCGAAGTACGTGACCTGGCCGCGCAGAGCCTTCACGCGGCCCGTGAGGCCGGCGGGTTGCTCGGCGAGATCACTACCCAGGTCTCGGCGGTGTCCGCTCAGATGGCGCGAGGCCGTGAAGTAGTCGCCGGGGTCGAGGAGCTAAGCGCCGACGCGGCCCGGGCGCTCGATGCCATCGTGGGCACGACCGGGGAGGCAGGCGGCCATGCGAAGGCAATCGCCGCAACGGCGGCCCAACAGCGGGACGCGGTGAACACCCTCACTGGACAGATCGAGCAGGTCGCCGCCAGCTCGGCCAAGAGCCGGGCAGACACCGACACGCTCGCCAAGCGGGCGGGCGAGGCCTCCGCGGGACAAGCCGACCTCGAGCGGGCCATCCGTGAGCTCGGCGACCTCGCGTCGGATCTCCAGCGGATCGCGAGCCACTTTGTTGTCGAGGCATGATTCCGAGAAGTCCGCCCGGCCCGAGCGGGTCTTCGTGGCACTGGGCAGTAACCTGGGCGATCGAGCCGCGCATCTCCAAGCGGCTCGTGAAGCCCTGGGGGCGCTATCCGGAACCAGGCTGCTCGCCGCCTCCGCCATCGAAGAGACGGTCCCACTCGGCGGCATGGACCAACCACCCTATCTCAACCAGATGGTGCTGCTCGAGACCGACCTGGAGCCTCGAGCCCTGCTCCAGGCGTTGCAGACGATCGAGCGCCGGGAGGGTCGGCAGCGGACCGAACGGTGGGGCCCCCGGACCCTGGACCTCGATATCGTTCGGTTCGGCAATCGGCAGGTGAAGGAAAGCGACCTTATCATTCCTCATCCCGAGCTGCCCAACCGCGACTTCTGGCGCCGAGAACTGGTGGAATTGAATCCCGATGAACGCTGACCCGCGGCCCCTGACGGTGACCGACCTTCTCACCATGAAGGTTGCCGGCCGGCGCATCGTCGTGCTCACCTGCTACGACGCGGTGTTCGCCCGGTTGCTCGAACAAGCCGGCGTGGATGTGCTGCTGGTGGGCGATTCACTGAACCAGGTGGTGGCGGGTCATGAGACTACGCTGAGCACCACCCTCGACCAGATGATTTATCACGCCGCGGCGGTGCGCCGTGGATCCCGTCGCGCCCTCGTCTTCGTCGACCTGCCGTTCCTCACCTACCAGATCTCCATTCCCGAGGCGATCCGCAACGCCGGCCGGGTCCTGCAGGAGACCGGTGCACATGGCGTCAAGCTCGAGGGCGGCAGCCACATGGCCGAGACGGTATCCGCCCTGGTGGACCGGGGGATTCCGGTGATCGGTCACCTCGGGTTGACCCCGCAGTCAGTCCACGCGTTGGGCGGGTATCGGGTGCAGGGGAGAGAGGAGAAGGGGGCCGACCGGATGTTGCAGGACGCCAAGGCACTCGAGGCGGCAGGGGCCTGCGCCATCGTGCTGGAGTTGATCCCGGCCCCGCTCGCAGCCCGGATCTCGAAATCGCTCACGATTCCGACAATCGGCATCGGCGCAGGGCCGGGGTGTGACGGCCAGGTGCTCGTGCTGCACGATATGCTCGGGCTCAATGAGCAATTCGCCCCGAAGTTCCTCAAGCATTACGCCAAGCTGGGCGAATCGGTGCGCGAGGCGGTGCGCAGCTTTGCGGCGGAGGTTCGTGACGGCAAGTATCCGGGTAAGGAGCACAGTTTTGAGTAGCTCCTAGCTCACCATGCTCGAGCTCACCACGATTCCCGACCTTCGTTCCTGGACCCGCACCCAGCGCGCTGCCGGGCGGCGGATCGGCTTGGTGCCCACGATGGGGTACCTGCACGAGGGACACCTTGCGCTGGTAGACGAGGCGCGGCGGCGGGCCGATGCCGTGATCATGAGCATCTTCGTGAACCCGCTGCAATTCGGGCCCGGCGAAGACCTGGGCCGATATCCCCGAGACCTGCCTCTCGATCGCGCGCGCGCTTCCGGTCGGGGCGTGGACGCCCTCTTCATCCCTTCAGTAGATGTGATGTATCCGCCGGGGTCGGAAGTGCGGGTCATTCCCGGTCCCAGCGCCCAGCGATGGGAAGGCGCCGCGCGACCGGTGCACTTCGCCGGGGTGCTGACCGTGGTCGCCAAGCTCTTTCATCTGGTCGAGCCGGATTTCGCCTGTTTTGGCCGGAAGGATATCCAGCAGCTCACGCTGGTGCGGCAGATGGCGCGCGATCTCGATTGGCCGATCGAGATCGTTGCGGTTCCTACCGTACGGGAAGCCGACGGACTCGCGATGAGCAGCCGGAACGCCTATCTGAAACCGGAAGATCGACGCCGGGCGGTCGCGCTGAGCCGCGCGCTCCAGGCGGCACATACGGCTTGGAAAACCGGCGAGCGTCGGGCCGCCGCCATCGAAGAGCGAATGCGGCAGGAGTTGCGCGCAGAGCCCGAAGTCACGGTGGAGTATATTGCGGTCGCCGAGCCCCAGGCGCTCGGTCCAGTCGTGACGGTCGAAGCCGGCACGGTCGTGGCCATCGCCGCGCGAGTCGGCGGCACCCGCCTCATCGATAACATCACACTGGGAGAGGGGACCGGTTGACGCCGCGCCGGACGCCGCCCGGGCTTCGCCCCACGCTGCCTCAGTGGGCTGTGGTCACTCCTGAGCGGCTCGAGCATATCCAACGCGTGGCCGAGCTCGCTGCCGATTGGGCCGAGCGGATGGGAGTGCCCGATTCGGAGCGCAACCGGTGGCTGCGAGCGGTCTGGCTGCACGATGCTCTCCGGGATGCGGCCCCTGCTGAGCTCGAGAAGTGGGCCTCGGGTACCGCCGGACCACCCGAGCTGCGTCATGGTCC